>JAFDEW010000181.1 GCA_019310125.1 Deltaproteobacteria bacterium
ATAGAAGAACTGGCTCAACTACTCGATGGTGCTGTGGGGGCATCACGATCTGCGGTAGATGAAGGCTGGCGGCCCACTTCAGACCAGGTTGGGCAAACCGGGAAAGTTGTTTCCCCAAATCTTTACATTGCCTGCGGGATATCCGGTGCTATTCAACACCTTGCCGGAATGTCTTCATCCAAAGTTGTTGTGGCCATAAACAAGGACCCGGAAGCGCCTATTTTTTCCAAGGCTGATTACGGCATTGAGGGCGATCTTTTTGAAATTGTGCCGTTAATTGCAGAGGAAATAAAAAAATTAAAAGGCTGAATCTAAAAAATATCTCCGGTTCCGGATCCGGGTCTAAAAAATAAATGTATCACCCGAGCAAAAAATTTATTTTTATGCGCTTAAAGGCTGCCGAACACCTCCGGGAGCCTTTTGACGTTTAACCGGATTAATGACAATATTCTGTATAAGATAATAATGAAACTGCACCTGGTAAGCTTAGGCTGTGCTAAAAATCTTGTTGACAGCGAAATCATGCTGGGTCGGCTCGTGAACGCCGGCTGGACCAACACCCGGGAGCCCGGAGAAGCCGATATCATCATCGTTAATACATGTAGCTTTATCGAATCTGCCATAAACGAATCCATCGATACCATTCTTGCCCTGGCAAAGTATAAACATAATGGGTTCTGCCGTCGTCTTATCGTCGCCGGATGCCTGCCTGAACGTTTCAGAGAAAAAATCGTCACCGCCATTCCCGAAGTTGACTTGTTTTTGGGAACCGGCGCATTTGACAAAATCGTAGAAGCTGTGGACGGATCTTTGAATGCTGTGGGCTGCTTTTTGCCGGACCCGAACCTGACAGGCGTTCAACAGCAAAGCGTCCCAAGAATACATAGTTCTTCTCATATGGCTTATCTAAAAATTGCGGAAGGATGCAACCGGCACTGTACCTATTGTATTATCCCAAAGCTTCGCGGAAAGCAAAAAAGCCGTTCCCCTGAAGATATTATTGCTGAAGCACGTTACTTGATCTCATCGGGCGTAAAGGAACTGGTTCTGGTTGCACAGGATACCACCGCTTATGGTATGGATCTGTGCCCGCCCGTTTCTCTCAGCCGGTTGCTTGAAAATCTTTCCGAAATATCCGAAAGAATATGGATCAGACTGTTGTATGGGCATCCGGAATCTATAGAAGATTCCGTTATCAAAACTATTTCCATGCACCCAAACATATGTTCTTATTTTGACATTCCGATTCAGCATTCAAGCGACGATGTTTTAAAAAAGATGGGACGCAATTATACATCTGCCAATCTTCGCAGACTTTTTGATAAAATCCGGTCATCTGTCTCTGATGCCGCCTTAAGGACAACCGCAATCGTCGGTTTTCCGGGAGAAACGGATAAAGATTTTGAAGAACTCTTATCCTTTGTGAAGGACATATGTTTCGATCACCTGGGAGTCTTCATATATTCTGATTTCAAAGACCTCAGTTCTCACACCCTCCCCGATCATATTCCGGAATCTGTGGCCAAGATTCGGCAGGACACACTCATGTCCTGCCAGTCGAAAATATCCTTGAACAATAACCAAAAGCATATCGGTAGAATTTATGATGTTCTCGTGGAAAATACCACGGAAGAAAATCTTTATAACGGCCGCACATTTTTTCAGGCCCCGGACGTGGACGGCATTACCTATATTCATTCCGAGCAGTTGGAAATCGGATCATTTGTCGGGGTAAGAGTTGCAGACGCACTTGAATATGATCTTACAGGAGAAATTGTATGAGCGACCTAAAGCATCAGATCCTTGCTTTGGTTAAAGATGACCTTGCCGCAATTGAAACCGCCCTGGAGGAAAATTTAAATCCACATATAGACCTGGTGTCCCAAATCGCCAGACATATATTGTTCAGCGGGGGCAAGCGCTTAAGACCTTTGCTTATGGTCCTTTCAGCCAGGCTTTGCGGGTATAACGGAAACTATGACAAAACATTCTCGACTATTTTTGAATACTTGCATGCCGCCACCCTGTTGCACGATGACCTTGTGGATCAAGCAACATTGCGGAGAGGTAATCCCGTGGCCCATTCAATATGGGGCAATGCCGGCGCCGTCCTTGTTGGAGATTTTCTCCTCGCCCGCTCGCTTTGCATTGCCGCTGAGACAGAATTGCCTGATGTTATCCGAATCGTCGCAGAAATTACAGAAAACATGTCCCAAGGCGAAATTCATCAACTGATGAGAAAAGGAAGTTTAGACCTCACCGAAGAAGAGTACATGGAAGTCATACGGCGAAAGACCGCTGTTCTTTTTCAGGGAACATGCCGTGTAAGCGCCCTGATCTCAAGCGCTCCAAAGGAAAAGGAAACCGCTCTATCGGATTACGGTTTCAACCTTGGAATCGCTTTTCAGATGGTCGATGATCTTCTCGACTACACTCTGGATCCCGACATTCTTGGAAAAGAGGTTGGAGCAGATCTCAAAGAAGGAAAACTTACGCTTCCGGTCATATATTCCCTCAAGGCTGCGAATACAACGGACCGGATCCGGATGGAAAAAATAATAAAAAATAAAGCGTTCTCTGTTGAGGACTTTGAAACATTAATCGCTTTGATGAAAAAATACGGCGGGCAGAAACATACTGAAAATCTGGCAAGAGAATATGTCAAAAATGCAAAGAACGCGCTGAGGGTCTTTAACCATTCAAAAACCAAAGAGATTCTTTTAATGATTGCCGATTATACTCTGACACGCAACCTGTAATTATGCTTTGGAGGAAATGAAAAACATATGTCTGCATTTTGTAAAGCCATCATCCCATTTGTTTTTGCAGTATTTTTCTGTTTAGTTGTGCTTTATCCGCCTGCTGTTGTTCAGGCTGAAAACCAAATTCCCACAAAAACGGTTGTGGTGACGGGCACAGGTAAAATACATCAAAAGGACTCTGCCAGAGCAAGAGAAGAGGCAATCGCCAACAGCCTTGTTTCAGCAGTAAATCGAGTGGCAGTGGAACTTTTTCCTTTAGAATCACTGGTTCGAAACTTTCAGGCATTCAATGAAATGATTTATGGTAATACCGATAAATTTATTCAAGATTACAAAGTACTGGCGGAGGTTCCATCTGTAAATAATTACAGGATAATGGTGGAAGCAACCGTCTCAATCAACACCTTGAAGAAACTCATGTCAAGCGCCGGAATTTTACTTGAAGAAAAACCCCTGCCCAAAATTTTGGTTTTAATTTCAGATCAGAATCTTAGCGACCGTCTGCCAAAATACTGGTGGGGACAGGAGAAATATTTTTCAGAATCTTCCTCGATAAACGCTCTGGTTGAACCCATTAAAACAAAAGGATTCCCGATCATCGATCCCCACATTATCACTCAAAGTACCCGGTTTGATCCCATATATGACAAGCCTGATCTTAACGATACTGAAGCGGTTACCCTCGGCCTCGGTTCACAGGCAGGGGTGGTAATTGTCGGAAAGTCGGTTGCAAGTAGCGGCCCTAATATTATGGGTAAAAACATAAGGTCTTTTAAAGGAATTGTATCCGCACGAGCAATTCGGACAGATACGGGTTCAGAAATCGCAACCACCATGCAGACTTCCGTAACAACGAACACTGATGAAATTGCCGGGGTCCGGGACGTACTTTCAAGGGCCGGATCTCTTGCAGGTGAAGACCTTGCCTCTAAAATAGTTGCTTCCTGGCAGAAACATGAGGAACAATCCAACATTCTTGAAATCATAATTAAAGGTACCGGCGATATTGCAAATTTTGAAAAGCTGCGTCGTTTTATTAATAATATATCGGGGGTAAAAAATCTTCAAATAAAGGAATTGAAACCCGATGAAGCAACCATCCTGGTCGATTTTCAGGGAATTGCCAAAGAGCTTGCGGATGCCTTGATGCTCAACACCTTTGAATCCATGGGTATTAATATTTACGAAGTATCTCAGGATCGCTTAAGAATTGAGCTGACGCCCGGTTAACCCTTAATAGTGTCCATCTCTTAACAATTTTTTCGAGATTAAACCGTTACCTGGTTAATGGAGAAATAAATCATTGAGCATAAATATTCCCAATATTTTAACCGTTATCAGGATATTACTTACCCCTCTTTTTGTAATTTTCCTTCTAAGAGGTATGTTTTCATTTGCACTTCTGGTTTTTAGTATTGCAGCAATCAGTGACGCATTGGATGGCCTGCTGGCAAGGTATTTTAACCAATATAGCGTATTAGGCGCCTATCTTGATCCCATTGCGGATAAGCTGTTGCTAGTGTCTGCTTTTGTAAGTTTGGCCGTTCTTAAAATCATCCCCCCCTGGCTGACGGTTATTGTAATCAGCCGTGACATCTTGATTGTGACCGGAATCTCCATTTTTGCGATTACGGATGTCCATATTGAAATGAAACCGAGTCTTGTCAGTAAATGCACTACGGTTGCTCAGCTGTCCACTATCTTTTTAACTCTTCTTGATCCGCAAATTCCAGGCGCCCATACCATTAAATCATCGCTGTTCTGGATTACGGCCGGGTTAACGATAACTTCCGGACTTCACTATATTTACTTTGGATTAAACGTCCTCCAAAACGCCTCTGGAAAAAATTAAACACAGCCGTTTAAAGAACAACCCGTAACGTTACGTTTTAACGTCAGTATGTAGCGTCTGAAGTCCCCATGGAATTCGTCTTGTTAGAAAATTTAAATTGTTATCAACACCTTGATTTGGATATGCACAATATATAGCAATTTAGATTAATAGAATACAATATATTCTAATTCAAAAGAATTATATATAATTACACTTGACATAAAAACGTTACAAGGCCATATTAAGCCAACTTAGCTCTGTCCCAAAAGTTTGTAAGAGAATGCTGACGATAAGAATTATATGGTGATATTTGTTAAAGATAATGCAGGCAGGCGTTCAGGAATTGAAAGACGGGTATTTTCATACACCATTCATATCCCGGAGCGAAGATCGGAAAAAGAAAGAAGGAAAGACTTAGACCGTAGAGATAGAAAGGGATTTAGGCTCCCGATTGATTTTGAACGTAGAGCGGTTTTCAAATTTTGATCTTACGATTACAAACCGGAACTCGCTGATTTTCTAATCAATCAAAAATAAGAATTTATAAAAAAACCTCCGAACACAATTCTCCAAACATACCGAGATTCTCACAAAGATAAATCCCGCTCGCTTTCATGGCCTCAATCTTTGCCTGAGCCGTACCGCTGCTGCCACTTATTATTGCACCGGCATGCCCCATACGCCGACCCGGAGGCGCGGTCAGTCCCGCAATAAATCCCACCACCGGTTTTGTCACATGCTGTTTTATAAATTCGGATGCCTCTTCTTCAGCAGTTCCACCGATTTCACCGACCATAACGATACCCGTGGTCTGCGGGTCCTTCTCAAAGGCATCAAGGCAATCTATAAAGTTGGTGCCGTTTACAGGGTCGCCGCCAATACCCAGGCAGGTGGTCTGCCCGATTCCTTGCAGAGTTAACTGGTGAACCACCTCGTACGTCAACGTTCCGGAACGGGATACAACACCCACCGGCCCGCCGGGTTTGTGGATCGCATCCGGCATGATACCGATCTTGCACTGGCCGGGCGTTATGATCTTTCATCATATCCATTACCGGAATCCCTTCGGTTATGGCAACGATAATATCCACACCCGCGTCTGCGGCTTCCATAATGGCATCGGCCGCAAATGCAGGCGGTACAAAAATCATGCTGCAGTTGGCGCCGGTCTGCGCCACGGCCTCCGTAACCGTGTTAAATACCGGTATATCATCCATCTTCTGGCCGCCTTTGCCCGGAGTCACACCGGCAACCACCTGGGTCCCGTATGCTGCGCACTGGCGGGTGTGGAACTGTCCCTCTTTGCCGGTAATTCCCTGAACCAACAGCCGTGTATTATTGTCAACAAATATGCTCACTTTTCATTCCTCGCTTTTTGTCTTCCGTCCCCTGCCTTCCGTGTTCTGCCGTCAGCCGGCGACCAACTGTGCGACCTTTTCCGCCGCATCCTTCATATCTGAAGCAGTAATAAGGCTAAGACCGGATTCAGCCAGAATTTTCCGACCTTGTTCTACATTGGTCCCCTCCATCCGGATCACTACAGGAACATTTATGCCTGTTTTTTCTGCTGCATGGACAACTCCCTCTGCCAGCACATCACAACGTAATATCCCACCGAAAATGTTAATCAGAATCCCCTTCACATTCTTGTCTCCGAGCATAATTCTGAAACCGTTCTCAACCATCTCCGCACTGGCGCCGCCCCCCACATCCAGAAAGTTGGCCGGTTCGTCAACATCTCGATATTCAATGATATCTTTGTGCCGATACAGGGCGTTGTCATCGAAA
Source organism: Deltaproteobacteria bacterium (assembly GCA_019310125.1). GTDB lineage: Bacteria > Desulfobacterota > Desulfobacteria > Desulfobacterales > UBA11574 > S5133MH16. Next base: position 6,385 of record JAFDEW010000181.1, read on the forward strand.
TCCATCTTGGCATCCAGGGCAATCACCGCATCCTCGGCGGTGATGACAAGAGGGTTAATCTCCACCAACGAGCAATCGTAATCGACAAATAGTCTGTACAGGCTTGCAAGCATGGAAACAAACGGCCTCATCACCAAAGATGACAGATTTAATCCAAAAGCAACCTGACGGCAGTGAAAGGGCTGGATACCCACAAGAGGATCAATGAAAACCTTGATGATCTTTTCCGGAGTTTGGGCGGCAACCTCTTCAATATCCATTCCTCCGGCCCGGCTGGCCATAATAACAATCTTAGCGGTTGACCGGTCCGGAATAATGCTCAAATAAAGTTCCTTTGCAATGTTGAGTCCTTGCTCAACCAACACTTTCTTGACCCTTTTTCCTTGAGGCCCGGTTTGATGGGTAACCAAATTCATCCGCATGAATCTGAGCTTTCACAACAACCGGAAATTGGCCTAAATTTTCGGCAACCTTTTTGGCTTCATCAGGATTGAACGCAACGCCGCCATCAGGAATAGGAATATTGTATTTCTTGAACAATTCTTTTGCCTGATACTCGTGGATCTTCATAATCCTGATCCTCCCTTTCTGAATTGAATATTTTTGATTGAAGATTGAAAATTAATGTCAACAATTATTCAATTTTCAATTAGTTCAGCCGATAACGCACAGGACATCGTCTTTGGCTACCGTATCGCCGATGGTAAAATTAATCGCCTTGACTGTACCATCAGCAGGAGCCGGAAGGGCATTTTCCATCTTCATGGCCTCCAGGATTACCAGCGTGTCCCCTTTGCATACCGCATCTCCCACCTGTTTTGAATATCTGACAATCATGCCGGGCATGGGTGCTTTGAGTGAAGTGCCTTCAACACAGGCAGCCACAGGAGACGGTTCCGGTTTTGCAGGC
>JAFDEW010000182.1 GCA_019310125.1 Deltaproteobacteria bacterium
AATATCTTTCGTTTCAGGGAACGTGTAGGAGGCAAATATTCGGTGGATCTGCCGGCCTCTGTTGCATTTGATATCCATCTTATCCGTGTGTCAGATGGTCGTTTATTATGGAACGATCATTTTGATGAAACTCAGCGGCCGTTATCCGAAAACCTTTTTCAACTGGGCCCCTTTTTGCAGAGAAAAGCCAGATGGATTACTGCAAATGAGATGGCTGTGTCTGGTCTTAAAGATGTTCTTAAAAGCTTTCCTGTCCCAAATAAACCTGAACCGACACAATAAACATAAAAAAACCTTCACAAGGAAAATACTACAGTATGATTATAATTCCTGCGGTTGACATAAAACATGGGAAATGTGTGCGACTTCTTCAAGGGCGTATGGATAAAGAAACGGTTTTTTCTGATGATCCTTCTGCTATGGCAAAGCGGTGGGAGGATGAAGGCGCGGAAATTATTCATGTGGTTGACCTTGACGGGGCCGTTGAAAAAAGTCCGCAGAACTTAAATTCTATAAAGGACATCATAGCACGTGTAGATGCGCATATCCAGGTAGGCGGGGGAATCAGAAACGAAAAAACGGTTCGATTGCTACTGGGCCTTGGCGTTCAAAGGGTCATTATCGGCACGCAAGCGATCATAGACCCAATTTTTGTGAAAGACGTCTGTAAGGCATTCCCCGGTCGGATTGTTGTGGGCATTGATGCGCGAAATGGGCTTGTTGCAATCGAGGGGTGGACAAAAACCACTAAAGTTAAGGCGGTGGATCTTGCAAAACAGTTTGAAGATTGCGGTGTTGCCGCAATCAATTTTACAGACATCCACAGGGATGGGATGCAGACAGGTCCAAACATTGATGAGACCCGGCGTTTGGCAGAAGCGGTTTCCATACCTGTGGTTGCTTCCGGCGGCGTTTCAACAATAGAAGATATTAGAAATATATTACCGTTAACAGAATCAGGGGTTGTGGGGGTTATCACGGGCAGGGCTTTATACAGCGGGAGTCTGAGCCTTAAAGAGGCCATTGAAATTGCAAAATAATAGAATTGAGGTATCAAATATAACTCGTGTCCATCCATAAATGGTCTTTTTTTTTTTTTTTTTAAATCCGCATTTAATATTTAGCCGGGGCCCAATCTCTGCGCCTGCCCTGTGAAATGCGGAGCCTATTTCTCTGGGGTTATGCTCAAAAAATAATCCTCGAAATATCAACTATATGTCTGCGGTTATTTTTTTCGCATGCCTTGATCTTGAACAAAAATCCTCATTTATGAATGGAAACTAACTCATTGAATTGATTTAAATACCAATATAATTTCTTGACAAAATTGATTTCAATAATTAGATTTTAGGTTTAATTTTTAAAAACTATGAATATTAAAGCTTAATTTTTGGTGGAACTTATTTATAGAACAGGTACAAAGCTTCATTTATTTCAACTTAAACACATATTAAGCACATGTGAACATGTGCAAAACTTCATCCAATTTACGATCCTTCCATTATTGTCAGTCATTCCGGTTTTATAGCGATGGAGGTTGGTCTTTTTGACAATTTATATTCCTGAAGATAAAGTTTCAGAGATTAAGAACACTGCCGATATCGTTGAGGTGGTTTCGGAAGTTGTGCTTCTGAAAAAGACCGGGAAGAACTACGTTGGCCTTTGCCCGTTCCACTCGGAAAAAACCCCCTCTTTTACAGTTAGCCCGGAAAAACAGATATTCTATTGCTTCGGGTGTGCTGCAGGTGGAAATGTTTTTAGTTTTCTTATGAAACACGATGGCATTTCTTTTCCTGATGCCGCCAAAATGCTTGCCGTGCGATATGGAATCGATATCCCGACCGGCACTCTTTCGCCGGAGCAAAAACGGCGAATAAGCCAAAGGGAAAGTCTTTTTGCCGTGAACAGACAGGCCATGGAGTTTTTTCGTAATCAATTTCTTGATGCGATTCCAGCGAAAAGAGCAATGGAATACGTTAAGAAACGGGGAATAAACAGAGCGGTATCCGACAATTTTAATCTGGGATATGCACCCAAAGGTTGGGATAATCTATTACACTTTTTTAAAAAAAAGAATATTTCTCTTGATCTTGTTGAAAAAGCCGGGCTGATTGTCTCAAAAAAAGAAAAGGGCGGGTTTTACGATCGTTTCAGAGACCGTCTAATATTCCCAATCTTTGATTTAAACATGCAGGGGATCGGTTTTGGCGGAAGGGTAATGGATGACTCCCTGCCAAAATACCTTAATTCTCCGGAAACACCGGTATATAACAAAAGTCGCTCTTTATACGGTTTGCACCTGGCAAAAAAGAAATGCAGGGAAAATCAAAAGGTTTACATCGTCGAGGGATATTTTGATCTAATAGCGCTTCATCAGCATGGTGTTCAGAATTCAGTTGCAACTTTGGGCACATCCCTTACCCCCGAACATGTTCAGCTTCTTAAAGGTTTTATCGGAAAAGATGGCAGCGTAATACTTGTGTTTGATTCAGACGATGCAGGTGTCAAGGCCTCTCAGAGAACCATAGAGGTATTTGACAAAGCCTATATGAATGCTCAAATTGTTATATTGCCTGATGGATATGATCCGGATTCATATCTATTCGAATTCGGAGTTGAATCTTTTCTGGAACTCGTTTCCAGAGCCAAGTATATCATCCCCTTTCTCATGGATTCCGCCGTGAAAAAGCACGGACTTTCCATAGAAGGAAAAATTCGTGTGATTTCAGAGATGAAAGAGCCTCTGGGATCTATTAATGATAATGACCTAAGATCATTGTATATTAAAGAACTTTCTGAGCGTATAAACATTGATGAACTTGCTGTTCTTGAAAAGGTCAGAAAAATATCGCTTCGAAATCGAAATAGAGATAAAAGGCCAACTTGGCCAAACACGGGTCTTGGCATAGGCCAACAAAAGACAAGTGTTCCGGATAAGGTTCAAGAAAAAGCCTTTCAAGGCAAATGGGACAAACTGGAGCGCCAGATCATAGCAATGATGCTTCAGTTTCCTCAAATTTTATCTGAAATAAGTGAGCGTAATATACTCGAACTTTTTGAAAATAATGCCTTAAAATCCATTGGACAATTGCTTTTGAGACACAAAAATGAATCAGAACTGCAATTATCCGATATTATGAATTTAATTGAAAAAAAAGAACACAGAAACATTGTTGCCTCTCTGGCAATTGAAGAAAGTATGTGGGATCGTGACGCATGTATTGGCATTATCACGAGATTTGATTCGATCCGAAGGAAAGATGAAAAGAAATTATTAGAAAAAATAAAGGCGGCGGAAAAGGACAAGGACTTTGAGTTGCTTGTAAAATTATTAAATCAAAAACAAAAAATGGCGCTGTTAACTGAAAAAAAGAAAATGGCGCTGTTAAAATAATAAAAAAAAACGACCGGAGTCTGCAGGAGGCTAAAGTTTATGGCAAAGAAATCTGCTACTAATCGGAAAAAAGCAAAAAAGATTCCCAAAAAGACTTTTGAAAAATTGATTTCAAAAGGAAAACAGCAGGGGTTTTTAACTTACGATGAAATTAATAAGGTGCTTCCAGATGATATGCTTTCTGAACAGATTGATGAAACCCTGATGATGTTTGATGATCATGATATTGAAATAATAGACGAAAAAAAGACCAAGTTGCCGACCAAAGTCAAAAAGGTTAAGATTTCCGATACTTCTGTTTCTGATTATGGTTCCGTAACCGACCCTGTTAAAATGTATTTGAGAGAAATGGGATTGGTGACCCTTTTGAGTCGAGAGGGAGAGGTTGTTATTGCAAAGGAGATAGAAGCCGGTGAACAAGAAATTTTAAAAGCACTGATAGATACGACCATAGGGGTAGAATGCATTTTAGAGCTCGGGCGAAAGATAGAAAACGGCGAGTTGCGTCCCAGGCGAGTTTTAAGAGATGTACGGGAGATTGAAGAGGGAGATGCATATGTTGAGGAAGCGATTCAGATCGAAAATTATTTAAATACCGTACATTTAATTAAAGCTATTGATGATGAAAACAGAGTATACAGGGAAAAACTATTTTCTTTTGATCCGGATCTCGATGAAAAACGGCGTATAAGAAGGTGTATCTCTCGCAGGAATAATAAAATATTCGATTTGCTTAAAGATTGGCGGTTTGAAATAGGCGTTTTAGATAAAATCGATAAACTTATCCGGGAGCAAATCCAATGGATGGATTCCATGAATCGAATGATTTTAATGTGTGCGGATATAGTTAATGCATCAATCACAGAGATTCGTTCCAACCTTAAAACCAAGAGTAAATTTGTTAAATGGCTCAGTTCCCGTTGTGATCTATCCAAAGATGAGATTCTTATACTATTTGAAGACCTGAAAAATATTCAAGATCAGCTTGCTGGAAGAGAATATGCCATCAAGGCAAAAAACAGGACGTTAAAGAGAATTGTGTCTAATATTGAAGAAGGGCGTTTTAGAGCAAAACTCGCCAAAAGCGAGCTAACCAAAGCCAATTTACGCCTGGTGGTCAGTATCGCAAAAAAATATACGAACAGAGGTCTCCAGTTTTTGGATTTGATCCAAGAAGGGAATGTCGGTCTTATGAAAGCCGTCGACAAATTCGAATATCGCCGCGGCTATAAATTCAGTACATATGCCACATGGTGGATAAGACAGGCCATAACACGGGCAATCGCTGATCAAGCAAGAACCATCCGGATTCCGGTCCATATGATTGAAACAATAAACAAACTTATTCGCACATCCAGGTACCTTGTACAGGAGCTTGGACGAGAGCCCACTCCTGAAGAGATCGCGGAAAAAATGGAAATTCCTTTATTCAAAGTGCGTAAGGTGTTAAAGATTGCAAGAGAACCCATATCTCTGGAGACACCTATCGGTGAGGAAGAGGATAGCCATCTCGGTGATTTCATAGAAGATAAAAAGTTTATGTTGCCTTCGGATGCTGCTGTAAGTCTGAACCTTGCGGAACAGACGAGAAAGGTCCTTGCGACATTGACCCCGCGTGAGGAAAAAGTACTGCGCATGCGGTTCGGTATTGGTGAAAAGGCGGACCATACTTTAGAAGAGGTGGGACAGGATTTTGCAGTGACCCGTGAAAGGATCAGACAGATAGAAGCCAAAGCTCTGAGAAAACTTAGACATCCTACCAGAAGTCGGAAACTGAAAAGTTTTATTGAGAACATAGAGCAAACATAGCTTGACAAAACAATTTTCTGAAGTTAGATAATTTATTTTTATGGCCTGTGGGCCCATAGCTCAGCTGGCAGAGCCACCGGCTCATAACCGGTCGGTCCCTGGTTCGATTCCAGGTGGGCCCACCATTTTTATTGAGGGCTTTTTAAGCCCCTATTTTTTTGCTTTACGATGATTGAATAATGAAATGACATGATGTTATGCCTACCTCTTGGTATTGTTAATGAAACCTGCGGGCTAAAAATGCAAAAGAAGCAAGGCGTGGTTATAGCAAATAACCACGCTTTTTTTGTTGATTAAAAGTTGATGAACTCGTAAAAAGTCCGATTTAGACGGTTTCGTAAAAAGTTCAAATTCAAGGCGTGCAAATTTTGTAATCATGAGGCGTACTTTTCGTACGTTGAATGATTGCGAAAT
>JAFDEW010000183.1 GCA_019310125.1 Deltaproteobacteria bacterium
CAACAATAAAACAAAAATATCTCCCCTTCACGGTGCAATGATGGCTTCGGCAATCATCAACCAGGGAAGCATCATGGAGCCTACGGTCGTTGATCAGATTGTTGACGAAAAAGGTAAGATTATTTACCGAAATCGTTTGGTCATGATCAACCAGGCAATTACTCCCAAAGCGTCAAACATCCTTAATCAACTCATGGCGACCACCATTCGTTCAGGTACGGGCAAAAAAGCTTTCAGGGGATACCGGAAAGATAAAATCCTTTCAAAACTCAATATCGGCGGCAAAACAGGCTCCATTGACAATAAATCTCACGATGCCCGGTATGACTGGTTTGTGGGATTTGCAGAACAAAAAGACGGGCCCCAAAAGATAGCCGTATCGGTTATTGTTGCCCATGAAAAATATATCGGACTCAGAGCAAGTTATTACGCACGGATTGCAATAAAAAAATATTTTCTCAATTATTTTGAAAAAACCGCCACCTGATGTCAAAAACCTAACCCGGATAAACCGGCCTCCGGCTCCGCTTCCAGCCCGTAGGGCTTACAGGCCGGCGGGTAGAGCCTACAGCTCGGAGAGAACAAAAAGGGATTGAAAATCGAATATTGACAATTGACTATTTAAGAAAGTCGCTCCCGCCTGCCATTGCAAGGCACGAGCGGACAGGTCGCTCTATCATTTTGATATTGAAAATTATAAGAACTGGAAGAATTCCTTAACTATTCAATCTTCAATCGAAAATATTCAATTATTCACGATAAAGAAATTATACTGATTAGAAATTTTTGCGATAAAAAGCATAGAATTTACAAATAAGAAAGCAAAACATCAATGAATTGTTTAATTAAAATTTTCAGTGTTATCCGTCAGATGTTTGGCCTGATTTGGGGCTGTCTTTCAGCAGACGTATATTTTGGAAAACATATGGCCGACCTGCCGGAGGGTTCCATGGTATTTTTTCCATGCCGGGATAACCTTCTGTGCTGCGGACTTACAGGGATTGTTTCCTTTAAGCAAAAGAATAAAACAGACCCATGCATCGACATTGGGTCTTTGAAAGATATGCTCATAAAAATCCAAGAGTTATGCTTTGCAAACTGCCGGCGAAATGACTTGAATCTTGAAGATCATTACCTGGGCGGGCAACAGCAGATCCACGCTTTTTTACAAAACGTGCGAAACTTAAAATGCAATGATCTTTTTTACACTCTTTTCATTCACCGGAAAAATCAGGACGAACTCTCAAAATTTGCCGATCTCCTTTTCCAATTCATTGATAAAGAAGAAAAAATGCTGGACAACTCTATGGGGAACCTTGAATCTGATGATGTGGATATTCTGTCACGACGTATCGATTGTATCAAGGACGCCGTCTGGTGCCTTACTTCAGAAATTATCATTAATATCAAGAAGGTAAAAGATTTATTAAGGAATGACCATGAAAGCCCCACCAGTTATGAAGTCAATATCTTCAAACAGATCAATGCCGTACTGAACAGTATTGACCGTCTTGAGGTCAGGGGCCGCGATTCTGCTGGAATATCCATGATGTTTGTTCTCGATGGTTCTGAGTTTGACAAGTTCGAACAAGCCATAAAAAAGGTGAATCTTTATGATCAGTTAACAGAACGTACCACCCGTGATGTTCTGGTTAATCTGGGAATCAAAATAAATGCGTCAGAAGATGAAAACGGTCAAAAACGGGTTGCCATTGCCCTTACCTATAAAGTTGCCGCTGAAGTCGGGTGTCTTGGAGATAATGTTCATTTGCTGCGCAACCATATAAAAAACGATACGATTTTCCATAAACTGATCTCATTTTATCCGAAATACCATACCATTTCCGGCCACACGCGTTGGGCATCGGTGGGCGCCATCAGCGAACCCAACTGTCATCCTGTGGACAACAGCACTACGGGGAGCAGTGTTCCAAAAAGCGGTATCATACACGCCTGTCTGAACGGAGATATCGATAATTATATGGAACTTAAAAATGAATATGAACGCTGTGGATGTCTTATCCCTCAGGATATCACTACCGATACAAAGATCATTCCGCTTCAGATCGAAAAGTATATTAACCAGGGTGTTGATGTTCAAGAAGCATTTCGTCTGGCGGTGAATGACTTTAAGGGGTCCCATGCCATATCCATGCATACCGATCTGGCTCCGGGAAAGATCTTTCTGGCCCAGAAAGGAAGCGGTCAGGCCATTTTTATCGGTATTGCAAAAGATTATTATGTGCCGACCTCAGAAGTCTACGGACTGATTGAAGAGACGCCCTTTTTTATTAAGATGGACGGTGAAAAAGAGGTACAAGGCAGAGGCGGCATGACCCGGGGACAGATTTTTATCTTAAACCAGGATACCGCCGGGGGAATGGACGGAATTAACGCAATGTATTATGACAAGACCCCGATTGACCTGGGCGAAAATGATATAAAGTATACCGAAATTACTTCAAGAGACATAGACCGCCAGGATTTTCCCCATTATTTTTTAAAAGAAATTTCGGAATCTCCGCATTCTGTGGAAAAGACCCTCCGGAACCGCTGGAAAATCAGGGAAGATAAAATCCGCCGGTATGTCATAACCCTGGATGAAAAGACATTCCCTGAAACGTTGCAACAGGCCCTGCTGGATAAAAAAATACGAAGAATCTTTTTTGTCGGGCAGGGTACCGCCGGCGTTGCTGCCCATGCATGTGCTGACATTCTGAGTTATTATCTGGACGATCCGAGCTTTTATCTCAGCGCACTCAAAGCGTCGGAACTCAGCGGGTTTAAACTTAATGACCATGATGATAATAAAATGATGGCGGACTCCCTTGTGATTGCCATCAGCCAGTCCGGAACGACCACAGACACAAACCGTACCGTAGATATGGTGAAAGAACGAGGCGCCTACACCATGGCTATCGTTAACCGCAGGGATTCCGATATTACCTTCAAGGTTGACGGTGTCATGTACACCAGCAGCGGCAGGGATATCGAAATGTCGGTAGCTTCTACAAAAGCCTTCTATTCTCAAATCGTTGCCGGTGCGCTTTTGGGTCTTAAGATTGCCGGACTTCTAAATCGCAGAAGTGATGACTTTGTTGCAGCACAAATTAAAGAGCTTCTTGAAATGCCCGACCATATGAGAAAAATCCTTTCAATGCATAAAGAAATCGGAAATTCTGCGAAAAGGCTTGCCACAACCAAAACATACTGGGCTGCCGTGGGTAGTGGCCCCAACAAGGTTTCGGCAGATGAAATCAGGATCAAACTGAGCGAGCTTTGCTATAAAACAATTTCATCTGATTATGTTGAGGATAAAAAACACATTGATCTTTCGTCGGAACCGCTGATCATTGTGTGCGCCGCCGGGGTCAGGGGAACGGTAATCAAAGATATCATAAAAGATACGGCGATATTCCAGGCGCACAAGGCTACGGTGGTTGTCATCGCTAACGAAGGTGAAAACCGGTTTGAACCCTATGCGGCGGATGTTTTTCACGTCCCGATTGTCAGTGAGCATTTTGCCCCTATCCTAAACACCCTGGTGGGACATATCTGGGGATATTACGCGGCCATGGCAATTAATGAAGGGTCACGCTTCCTTTACGGGTTCAATAAGGACATCCGGAACACCGTAGACGACTATGCGGATAAAGGCATGGATGTTTACGAATTGATCCTTGAAAAATCTTTCAGGGAAAAAATTGCTTTTTTCTATAAAGAGTTCAGAAGAAAAAAAAGCGATAAAAGTTTTCCGTCTGCCATGGGGCTTGAAGCAGCATCGGACCTGACCCTGCTTTTAAAATATTTGTCCGGGAGACTACCGGTATCTGATTTTGAAATAGACTTCGGGAAAAAGGGTACGGCCCTGAACATGCTGAACACGCTTTTTGAGTGTTTGGGACAGTCCATTAACTGCATGTCCCGCCCTGTTGACGCTATTCGACACCAGGCGAAAACCGTCACTGTGGGGACAAGCCGTATCAGCGACAAGGTGGAAGGCATACTGTTCGAGACACTGGCCGCATACAATATCCATGTGTCCCAGCTTATTAACAGAAATATTATGGTTCTTAAAAATCTTCAGAAAATTGTTTCGGATATAAAAGGAGTCATTTTTTACAGAATCGGAGGCCTGAGCGTTCTCGGCGAACCCACAGATCAAACCACAATCGGAATAATAAAGAAAGACGGCACGTTAAAACAGATTCCTTCCCGTGTGGAAACCGATTCCCTGCTTAAGGGGACCAAAAGAATCATTGTACGGGAAGGAAATGTATATATCGGCAAAGGACGGAAAGACGATCGAAGTATTATCGTTATTCCGATTATATCCAATTCCCCCGCCACACCGAATTTGATTGAATATATACTCTTGTTGAATATATCGTTTAAAGAAAATGTTCCGTTGGATGTAAAGATAAAGGCCCTGGGCGGAAAATATGAACGCATCAAAAACATTGTTCAGGAAAATAGTGTGGTGTGGGATGAAAGTTATATTGAGCTTGTGGAGATGAAAGAGCTTTTTGGAATATCCGCGGAGAAAATCGGGGAGTTTATTGTCTCCCGTGTTTCATAATTTGTATTATTATAGAACCTTAGCTTTTTGAAAATATTGCCGCTTCAGGTATAATTAAATTTTTACTGAAAATATATAGGAGATCAGAAATGCCTGACAAAAAAGATTTTATTATCAAAGACAAAAGAATGTTCGCGGAAGGGGATCCGGAAAAACAGGATCAAGAGACAAAAGAAGAATCGGCCAAACCTTCAAAAGAGGGGGTTGAGGCAAGTGAATCAGAAGAGGCGGCTGCTCCTGAGGAGGAACCAACAGATTATCAACTGCCGAAAATCAATTTTGCCACCTTTATCTTTTCGTTGAATTCATCTGTACTGGCACAGCTCGGACTTATAGACGATCCTGTTACCGGGAAAAAGACCAAGCACCTGCCCCTTGCAAAACAGACCATAGATATTTTAAGCATGATGGAAGAAAAAACCCGAGGGAATTTGACAAAGGATGAAGAGACCATGCTGAAAAATATTCTATATGACCTGAGGATGCTATATGTAAAAGAAAAGGGATAATCCGGATATGTCATGAGGATTCTCTCTCCAGCTAAAATAAATCTGTTTCTGCAAATTACGGGAAAACGACCCGACGGCTACCATGATCTGGTTAGCCTGATGTGCTGTGTGGGACTTTACGATACGATTTCACTTACTTTCGGTGTTAAGGAGACCTCCGTCTCCTGTTGCCATCCGGATGTTCCGGAAGATGAAACAAATCTTGCCGGCGCCGCCGCCCTTCTTTTTTTTAACACCCTGAATATAAATGACGGTGTAAAAATTTCCATAGAAAAACAAATACCGGTTGGAGCCGGTCTTGGAGGAGGAAGCAGCAATGCCGCAGCCGTTTTTTTGGGGTTAAACCGCTATTACGGCTATCCATTTTCCCCGGACAAACTCATATCCTTAGGGCGTTCAATCGGTGCGGATGTTCCCTTTTTTATTTTCCGGAACATCCGGATGGCAACAGGAGACGGAGGTCTCCTTAACACCGAAAGTAAGTGAAATCGTATCGTAAAGTCCCACACA
>JAFDEW010000184.1 GCA_019310125.1 Deltaproteobacteria bacterium
GACTTTGACGGTTCATCCGCCTATGAACTGATCAATACCCTAAAAAAATATAACGGCAATGCCGGGAAAGTTTTTGTTGATACTTGCTCTCTTTTGTCCGTTCATCCTTTTGGCTTGGATGTGTTTCAAAAGAATTGTGCTGTCAAAAAGCTATCGCGAGTTCTGACATTTACCGGTGAATATGGGAACAGATTGGCGCCTCATGGGAGTGTCTTAATATGAGCTAAATCCGAGTTGTTTTATGTGAACGATAATGGGTATTATAATAAAAGGCTTAGGGGACAGAGGGCTGTTTCCTGTCAAAATAAACCGATTTATAATGGGCTTCTCTATTAAGATGTATTTTAAACCCGGTTCATGTAATCCATGGACCATTTTTATATAAGTGACCATATGGCTCAGGCGGTGATATCATGAATGAAGCCATGCTTTATGGAGAGTTGGCTGGAAATGAAGTGGCCTGCAATCTTTGCAACCATCGGTGTAAAATTAAAGAGGGAAGAAGGGGTATTTGTGGTGTGAGAGAAAACCGAGGCGGAAAGCTTTACAGTCTCGTATATGGTAAGATTATTTCCGAGCATATCGATCCCATCGAGAAAAAACCTTTATTTAATTTCCTGCCCGGGTCAAGGGCGTTCTCCATTGGGACGGTGGGTTGCAACTTTCGCTGTAAACACTGTCAGAATTCTGATATCTCACAATATCCCCATGAACACGGAGGCGGAATCATAGGCCATGATCGTACCCCCGATCAAATTGTGACAGCAGCAAAAGCTGCCGGTTGCGAAACCATCGCCTACACATACAACGAACCGACTATTTTTTATGAATTTGCTTATGACACCGCTGTCCTGGCTCAAAAGGAGGGAATAAAAAACGTATTTGTGAGTAATGGCTATATGAGCTCCGAAGCCGCACGGCAGATTGCGCCGTATTTAGATGCTATTAACATCGACCTAAAGGCATTTACTGACAAATTTTACAAGCAGGTCTGCGGAGCGCGTCTCAACCCTGTATTAGAAACGATCCTCCTGATGAAAGAACTTGATGTATGGGTGGAAGTGACAACCCTCATTATTCCCGGCTTAAATGATGGTGAGCGGGAACTGCGTAACATAGCCCGTTTTGTAAAAAATGTCGGCAGGGGAATACCATGGCATGTCAGCCAGTTTTATCCGACGTACAAGCTCGTGGACCGACCATCGACGCCAGTAGCAACCCTCCGCCGCGCTCGCGAAATCGGCATGGAAGAGGGATTGCACTATGTATACGAGGGCAACGTGATCGGTGAAAAGGGCGAGAATACTTATTGCTATGTCTGTGGTGGCTTGCTCATTGAGCGTTATGGCCTAACATTAACACGAAATTACTTACAGGATGGAAAGTGTCCTGAGTGCGGGGCGAGAATTGATGGTTTCCTCCCAACAACTATTCGTGCCGATACACATAATTTGAGATGATATGTTCGATTTCGAAATATTGCGAAAAGAGATGTCGAAAAATTTCTAAATTTGGTTGCACAGCAGAATTGTTTACCATCGTTGGTCGGAATAATATTCCGAAATAGCATTACTTTTACGCGTGATTGCATGCTTTATGCTTCTAAAAAATTATAGAAAGGAGGTGGTTGTTATGCCAGGATTGGATGGAACAGGTCCATGGGGAGCAGGTCCCATGACCGGAGGTGGACGTGGTTTTTGTAACCCTGCCGGAGCAGGATATAGACGGCCGTATGGGCGTGGTTACGGGTTCAGCCGTGGCTATGGTCGAGGTTTTGGTTTCAGAAGAGGCTTTGACCCTGGGTATGGCCCGGATCGACGGTATGAGCCGGCTTATGGTGCGCCTTATCCCATGGAGCCTAAACAAGAGATCAATATGCTCAAGGCTGAGGCCAATGCCATGAAGAATGACCTGAACGAGATCAACAGGCGAATTCAGGATCTGGAGAAGGACTCTTCAGGATAATCCCGTAATAGGGCACTCAATCATTTCATTCTGTTGAAAAGTCCCCAAGAAACGTAAAGGCGGAACAAAATCCGCCTTTACGACCTTCAGGTCAGCTGGGAATGAATTGATTTCAAAATTCGAAATCTGGGTTTCGGAATGAAAAGCCTTTATTAATGACCCGCAGGGGATCCTGTGCATCCTGTATCCGGAAACCGCAATCAAAAGGAGAATAAAGCTATGAATCTTAAAGAGGATGATATTATGGTGCCGTTGGATGTTCCAAAGGCAGAAAGAGAAAATTATATCAACAATTATTTGACGATAACCCAAAAAAGCGGACGATTGATGCTGTTTGCAGGCGATCAAAAAGTTGAGCACTTAAATAACGATTTTTATGGCCAAGGGATTCACCCGGATGACAGTGATCCGGAACATCTTTTCAGGATTGCAAATCAAGCGAATATAGGTGTTTTTGCTACCCAGCTTGGTCTAATTGCCAGATACGGTAATATTTATCCTGATATCCCATATCTGGTAAAGCTGAATTCCAAAACAAATCTTGTCAAAACATCCCAGTCCGACCCATTCAATAATCAGTGGCTGGATGTTCAGCAGGTAGTGGATTTTCGTGATAACAGCGGACTAAATATCTTGGCAGTGGGCTATACGGTCTATTTAGGGAGTGAGTATGAGTCCGAGATGTTACATCAGGCAGTCCAAGTTGTCTACAATGCACACCATCATGGGTTGATAACCGTATTATGGGTCTATCCCCGAGGTAAGGCGGTGGCAGACGAAAAAGATGCTCATTTGATTGCCGGCGCCACCGGTGTGGCCGCATGTCTTGGCAGTGATTTTGTTAAAGTGAATTATCCCAAAAAGGAAGGTTGTGAATCAAAAGAGATATTCAAGGAGGCCATCCGGGCAGCCGGTCTAACCAAGGTGGTTTGCGCCGGAGGTTCAAGTGATGATGTGGAGGTCTTTCTGAAAAGACTTCATGACCAGATTCATGTGAGCGGAGCTTCGGGGAATGCTACAGGAAGAAATGTTCATCAGAAATCCCTTAAAGATGCAATAGCTATGTGTGATGCCATCTATGCGATTACCGTGGAAAATGTGGGCGTGAAGGAGGCTCTTAAGATTTATCACTCAAATTAGGTGGATAAATGTTGGAACTGATTTTACTTCGCCATGGTCAGAGCCTGTGGAATCTTGAAAACAAATTTACCGGCTGGACCGATGTGGATCTTTCGGATCAGGGTATTAAAGAGGCACATCGAGCGGGGAAATTGCTCAAGTCTGAAGTTTATTCCATTGATGCGGCATATACTTCTCTGCTCAAACGCGCCATCAGGGCGCTATGGATCGTCCTGGATAAGATGTATCTTATGTGGATTTCGGCACATCGTTCATGGAGGCTTAATGAATGGTATTATGGAACGCTGCAGGGACTTGACAAACAAGACACGGCCAATAAATATGGATATGAACAGGTTTAGATTTGGGGACGCAGTTATGATACTCCACCACCTGCCCTGGCTGAAACAGATAGCCGACATCCAAGTTGCGACCGACGTTATTCTTACCTGCAAAAAGAAGAACTACCCTGCACTGAATGCCTGAAAGATACACTGAATTGCGTTCTGCCATACTGGAATGAGGCTATTGTGCCAAAACTGATGGAGGGCAAAAAGGTTCTGATCTCCGCCCATGGGAACAGCATCCGTGTTCTGATCAAGCATCTCAATAACATAAGCGATGAAGTTATCAAAGGCATCAACATTTCCACGCCTGTTCTGCCGGGTTATGATTTGAATTTTGAATGAAAATTTATAAGGCGAACTATATCCATGAAAGCATTAATCGGAAAATCAGTGAGCTTCTTGGGCGGGTTAGTGCTCATGTTACAGCTTATACCTTATCAGTGCGGGGGTAATCGTCTATTCTTACTGGACGGCCGAAGATGCGATAGGGTGTATTTCGACCACTGTTGAATAGAGCAGCAGGAAAAGAAAAATTAGCATAGGTGAAAACCAAAAAAGTCAGCATGACATTACCGGGGCATTCGCACCAGCGACAATGTGGGACCGCCGTCTGGCCGAGGAGGATCAGAGTAAAGGATGGGAAGACCAATGATTTTACAATGGCTAAAAGAAAATATTGTTCTGGGGGATGGGGGAGCTTTGTTTGAGTTGGAGCGCAGAGGATATGTGAGCGCCGGACCATTCACGCCGGAGGTTTCCATCGAGCATCCAGAAGCTCTGAAACAGCTCCAGACGGATTTTGCGCGGTCTGGAGCACAGGTGCTCCAAGCCTTGACCTACTATGCCCATGAAGACAAGTTAAAACAGATCGGCAAGCAGGGAATGTTGGCTGAGATTAACTCGGCCGCTGTACACATTGCCCACGAGGTGGCGGACGAATACGGTTGTTTGGTGGCCGGAAATTTGGGCAACACCTGGGTCTATGATCCTATCGATCCAGGGACCCATAAAGAAACCCGTCGTCAATTCGATCAGCAAATTGAATATCAGTTGCCGTATGGCATCGATTTTTTCATTGCTGAAACTCTTGAATATTTGGGTGAAGCCAAAATTGCTCTGGAAGCCATTCAGGCAATCGGAAAGCCTGCAATGATCACCCTTGGGTTTAAATATCAAGACAGCACAAAAGATGGCGTGATTTTGGAAGATGCCTTCAAAGAGCTTGAAGAAGCTGGGGCAGAAATCGTGGGCATTAATTGTTTTCGAGATCCAGAGCGCATGCTTCCTCTTTCCGCCAGAGTTCGCCAGGCTGTGTCCGGTTTCGTGGCGACACAGCCTGTGGCCTACCGATGTTCAGAGGAAGCTCCCTATTTTCAAATCCAAAAACACCAAGGGCATCTTGCTTTTCCTCTGGAAATGGATCCCTTTGTTCTAACCCGAATCGAGATGGCTGACTATGCCTGCAAGGCTCAAGCGATGGGCATCAATTACATTGGAGGTTGCTGCGGAACGGCTCCGCATCATCTGCGGGCCATGGCCGAAGCTTTGGGCCGAAGTGTTCCCAATAGTAAATATTCGCCTCAATTGAAATTTCATCCCATCATCGGAGAAAAGGGATACATTAAGGAAAAAGACGAGCGCATTTTATGTGAACAACGTTATGGAACAGCGGTGTGTCACTTTCTGGATGAAAAACCGGATATGGGGAGGTAACTGTAGGCAGTTTTTATAAGGCTTTTTCTTCTGAAGTTTTATGATCTTGTTTATGGCCGGATAATCAGAGTGCCATTGAAAATCGCTAATTCAAAAGCGTCTATAATTCTAAATAGCCGTCGGGGGCCAGGCTGGTTGCCAGCATCACACTGTTTATATCCCGATTTGCCGTCCAGCTTTGAGACTTTCTGTTCCGAGGTTCGAGCCAAAAATTTAGGAAGTTTACCATTACCGGTGTTCTGGCATCATAGATGGAGTATTTGATATTATTTAAACTTCTCATTCATGTGCTATCCTATCGGGAATATTCCCCCTTTGGTATGGGGGAAATTCCCTTCTGGGAGATTTCCTCAGAAGAAATGAAGCTCTCCTCCTATATACAACATTAACAAATAGGTAATATAAGTCTAAAAAAGAAATTGCCGATAAACTCCGTTTGTTACACAAAATGATCCGGGCGGTTGTTGAGTGATCTCTTAGATTGATGGCTTCGGATTAGCGAAAGACACGCAAAAATAGGAGGTGAAATGGATAACATATATCTTTATGACGATAATCAAACAGACCGGATGTATTATGCAAATAAATTATCTGAAGCTGATCATGATGTTGCGATTATGAACCGGTCGCCGCTTCTTACATTAATTGATAAAAACACGGTAAAAAGGGGGGATAGGAGAGTACACAAGAGATCCCAGGTTAAAAAACGAGCCGTTGCGTTGATCCGGCCCGTTTCCGTTACGCAGCTACGCGTCGCAGATAGAAGCATGGGAGAGATCGCCTGTGCCGTATACCAATCCAAACCGGCAAAGTTCGGCAGAATTAATAACATCAGTATGGACGGGCTTTCGTTTGATTATATTGCCGGCCGAGAGCAATCAAGTCAATCATTTGTCCTGGACATTTTATTGGCTGATTGTGGTTTTTATCTTGCAAATTTAACGTTTAAAAGCATTAGCGATGTTAAAGTCGCCGACGATTTTTCTATGCATACTATAAAAATGAGACGGCATCATGTGCGGTTTGAGCGGCTGACGCCCGCCCAAATTAGGAAGATTCAGTATTTCATAGAGCATTACAGTAGTTGTGTGGAATAGTAGCTGAAAGATGATTGAAGAATGCTTGCACCAGACGGAAACTAACTATCCGTACGATTAAAAATAAAGAAGTGCGATAACGTAAGGAGGATAACAATGGCATTAAATTTCAAAATTATTTGTCATAAAAACAGCGAGAACCTTCATCTGAAGCTCATGGGAGACTTTGACGGTTCATCCGCCTATGAACTGATCAATACCCTAAAAAAATATAACGGCAATGCCGGGAAAGTTTTTGTTGATACTTGCTCTCTTTTGTCCGTTCATCCTTTTGGC
>JAFDEW010000513.1 GCA_019310125.1 Deltaproteobacteria bacterium
GGGTATCCCTAAACTCCAATTCACGGACGTCAGCCAGATATACGCCAGACGACAGAGCGTTATTCCAACCATACTCCATAACAGCCCTGCCAGAGCAATAAGCCAGTATTTGGATACCGCCGGGTTTAATTTTTTCAGCAAAACGGCTTCACCTCTTTGAAAATTTATAATTATACCCTAAATGAGCGAAAGTCGAGGCTTGGCCGCCTCCGGCGTGGATGCCCCGGATTCGAGGCACCAAGAGCGAAGCCCCGCTTGATAAAGCGGGATCGTCACCTGCGAGCCCTTGATAACGAAAAAGATGGAATGTCATCGGCTTTCTGAAAGGTAAGCAAAATAGGTTTTTTTTATCAATTTATATCTCATTTATAGAAGCGTTATGAAAATGTATCTGAATTCATAAAATACATAATAAATCAAACATATCAAATAGATTTTCTGTTTTGTTTACGATCAATTAGGGTGAAACCTTATGATTATATCCTACCATGGATTGATAATAGACGTCAATTTTTGTAATTAGTGTTCATCCATAAAAGATATTTTTGCTTGCCCAGTTAAATCCATATGTTATATTTAACAGGGGTTCAAGTCCAAGGACAATTCTGCAGGATAGCGGAATTGGACGGCTGGTTAGCCGCCCTTAAGGGCGAAGAGTATGGACGTCTCGAGTTAAAGTGAAAATTTTAACCGGACGAATACATTGAGTACTTTGAGGATTAATCCGCCAAAGTTCGGTGGCGGGTTAAAATTTGAACCTGACTCCAGAGGAATAGGCTACGCCCCGATGAAATAGGCTCTGCATTTCATTGGGCAAGCATTCCACGGGGCAGGCGCTTGAATTGTGCAAAAGGGGTGTTTTTCAAAAATCTCGTTCTATTGTAGAAAGGAGGCTCCATGAAGAAAATTAACGTATTTCTTGTTACACAGATAATTATCGTATTCGCCGCCATCTGTTTTGCGGGCATGGCTATGGCAGCACAAGTTTCTTGGGTGAATGAAAGTAAAGGGCGTGTCCATATTAATGGCGGTGTGGATCAGGGGTTTTTTGTGGGTGCCACAGTGTGTTTTATTGTAGATTTTAAATCGGGAGAAAAACTTGTTTGTGGAACGGTTCAGAGTGCCGAGGCTTCTAAAGCAGTTGTGAAAGTGGATAAAAATGGCGCGAAACGGATGAAAAAAGGAACCGAAGCAATGCTTTATGTTGAGAAGCAAGATAAAGAGGAAATTAAAGAACCCCAGGATAAAGAAACCGTGGAAGAGGATGCTCCTTCAAAATCTATGCGGATTCGTGATCAGAAAGGGTATTGATAAGACTTGCCAAAGAGGCTTTTCAAAGGTTTCACGGCATGAGCTAATCGAGCGAAACGCATACAATCATAGACGTTCCGGTGATACTTCTATACGTCCCGGTGATGCCCCGCCCCGTAATACCTCTGCTAATTTTCACTGCCCAAACGAAAACGAACTTAAAAGACTCAACAATCCACAACAGTTACCCTGTTAGCGTTCGAAGACCCAGTTAACCGGGACGACAATCTTGACGGTTTCGTAAAAAGTCCAACTTCTGCGTTGTGCTGCATTTCGCAATCATTCGACGTACGATAAGTACGCCTCATGATTACAAAACTTGCACGCCTTGAATTTGAACTTTATCGGACTTTTTACGAGTTCATCAATCTTAAACCAAAAAATCCAGGAATCACTAAAAATCGAGATTTCCACTTCGCTTCAATAAGCATTGAGCCGTCGGCAATCTACAACAAGTGGTAGGTTGTGCACGTTCTGCATCAACATATTGTGTATTATATACCAATAATTTGTTGACAAGTTATTTTTCTTAGCCTAAGTTGCAATAGTTGCTTTCGTTCTATTCGTTTCATCTCCTCTTGCATTATTTAATAAAGAGACCGCCTTTATGAAAAAGGATTTCTATTCAATACCAGAAGCCGCAAAAATATGTTTAACACACAGGACGACCATGTGGCGATGGGTCAAGTGTGGAGAACTGAAAGCATTTCTTACTCCCGGAGGTAAATATAAAATAAGAAAAGAGGGGTTAGAATCTTTTATTCAGAAAAAAATGAAACATCTCTCGGATGTTGACATATTTCAAGGGAAAAAGGTTCTGATTGTTGATGATGATCCACAAATTCTTAAGATGATCACTCAAACATTATCGTCAAACGGATATAATGTCGAAGAGGCTTTGGACGGTTTTGAGGTCGGAGCAAAGACCATGCAGTTTAAGCCGGATCTAATGATCATGGATCTGTACATGTCCGAAATGGATGGTTTTGAGGTATGTGGGCGAATAAAGGAAAATCCGAAAACCTCTCATATTAAAATAATAGCCTATACTGGTTTCCACACTAAAGAGAATAGAGATCGAATCATGAAGGCTGGTGCTGATGGTTATCTGATAAAACCTGTGGAAAAAAGCGTTCTGCTTCAAAGCATAGAAGCCCTTTTAGATCAATAAAAAGAATTAAATTAATATGATATGCTCGATACACTTTGTAATCAAGAAAGCGGAGCTGTGTTTTCTCCATGCTCTCTGCGCTACCCTGATGCACTCTGCGAAATGATTCATATAGAAAGTTATAAAAGAATGTTCCCAAAACCCCTG
>JAFDEW010000185.1 GCA_019310125.1 Deltaproteobacteria bacterium
CGGCACTGATGCCTTTTTTCTCAGGCGGCACTTCCCACAGAACATGGGTCTTGAGCCCGAGGGATTTAAAGATGGTGAGTTTCTTTCTTCCCCAGTCATCGTAAATGGTGAGGAAAAATAAACCATTCAGGGGCACATAATATTTATAAAGCTCGGGCATACTAATGGGAAACGGAACAACTGAAAACTCGTTGGGTTTTACCCCTTGGGCCTGCAATACCTCATTAACCAGAATATATCGTTCATAATAGGTCAACGGGTTGAACAAAGGGTTATCTCTTTGAGAATCTTCATGTTCTTTTTTGGTCAATGTGGGATCGGGATTGGTAATTCCAACAACCAGATGCCGACAAAACTGTTTTCCCGCCAGAAGATACTTAACATGGTCATTATGAAGAATCTGGAATCTTCCGTGAATGATGCCGGTTTCAACCGTCTGAACCGACTTCTTCTTTTTTAAGATGCTGTTCATGGTTTCAGGTTTCCATTATCTCTGTTTCTCAGGTTCACAAGACTCCGTTAACGGTTATGAAGATATCCTTTTGTTCTATTTCACCTCGAGATTGGTTTAAATGGGTGTAAATCAAGACGGTTGTTTGGTGAGATTGCAATGTTATTTGGTTTCAGGTGTCAGGTTTCAGGTGTCAGGAAGAATGTTCAGCAAATGGGCCAGTCCTGATGGAACGATTCATCATTTACCAAATACACTGCCGTTTCCTCAGCTAACTGCCATCGGCGTTCTCGCTCCGGGACTTTCCGCTCTAATGTTTTCTCCAATTCATTAAACAAATGTGTAACCGACACAACTTTTTATAGACCTCAAGATCCTATACATCCATAAAACTTCTATTGGTTACCTCGTTTCCCCTTATTCCTGACACCCGAGACTCGACACCTGACACCCCGAACCTGACACCTGACACCTGATATCGAAGCCACGGTTTGTCAATAGACAAGGATATCATTTATCACGGCCTTGTTTACACCCGATTTCAATAAGGGTGATGAGTTACTCCAGTTTAAAGGACTTATACTTTCCCGGCCAGTAGGGTTGATCAACAGGGGTATCCATTATTCCGCGGAGTTTTGACCGGTCTAAGTGATTTAAAATCATATATATCAGTTCTTTGCCCCTGAGAGCTCCCAGAGCACCGGAAGCCGCACTAATTTCATCAAACTGTCTGACCCGGTCTCGCCTTACGCCACTGCCATGGAATAGAATCGGAACGCTTTCGCCGGAATGGATCAACGGACCCGAGCTGGGTGTGGAATGATCGGCAGTTACAATAACCAGCAGGTCCGGATCTTCCAACAAGGGTTGGATCACCTTTCCAATACCTTTATCCAGGGATTCAATGACCGATTTTTTGGCCAGGGGATCTTTTGTATGTGCAGCCTCATCCGGTGTTTTGGTGTGCACATGGATAAAGTCATACTCGTTTGAGCATGCATACGCCATATGGATTCGCTCGGCCAGATCATTGCCGGGATTTCCGGTATCCGTGACTTTTTTAACATCAAGGCCGATATAATTACCAAGACCCCAGTACATCGGGCCGGATGCCATGGACAGCCCGCGCAGCCCGTATCGATCATCAAACGGCGTTACATGTTTCAGCTGTCCCGCTCTCTGGGTAACCAGGCAGTTGATGGGTAGTTTTCCATTTTTAATCCTTGCCTGATTAACAGGATGCACGCGAAGCTCATCATAAATATGAATTAGATATTTTTTTAGCGCCCGAGCGGTAATTGCGGTTGCCGGGTCATCACGGTATCCGTCCCATGGCTGTATATTAATCAACGGCCGGTTATTTACAAACGGATCCGAGTCTGTAATAAAAGGAGACACACTGCCGTGAAGGGTAACAATACCACGAATCCCGCCTGTGGGATGAAAGCGTATTCTAACTCCCCCTGTTTCAAATTCTTGAACAACATCAACAAATTCTGCAATCTCCCGGTCTGAAATTACAGGTTTGCCCTCCTTAAGGACAAGTTTTTTTTCAGATTCTGTTATACTGACAAAATGAGATAAAACCGCAACATCTTTGTGTTGAAATTCAATTCCTGCGCCCAGTGCTTCCAGCGCCCCCCTGCCCGGAAACTCCTTTATATCATAACCGAACATGATAAAATGAGCATTTTCACTGGGAAGCGCCTGGCCCATGCAGGCAGCATGGTATACCCCGTTGGCAGACGCCACCGCCAGTCTGTCTAAAACAGGGGTTTTGGCAGCCTGAAGCGGTGTCTTAAAATCAAGTTCCGGGTATGATCTGTCTCCAAGCCCGTCGAGCAGGATAAGAATACATTTTTCAGGCATATTCAATCCTTATCACTGTTTTTTTACTTTTATCAATTCGTTTCGCAACTTTTTTTTACGCTTGCCATACTCACCTTCGCGTGATTATAATTTTTAAGACTCCTAAATTTTTCCAACCGATGCAAGGAAAATCGTATGAACACACCGCCCTATGACAGGATTGTAGAAGACGCCGTTTCACTGGCAGAGACTTGGCAAAACCGGGCCAACGCTTTATTGACGGCCGAAGAAAAGGGAATTGCCCAACAGATGGAAGGTCTGGTAACGCATCCCCCGGACAAGCTGGTTTTGACCCAGTTGATTGATCAGAGTTTTCGCTCTGAAAACACCGCCCGCGTTGCCAACCAGATAAACTACTTGCTTGAAAAATACGGGGTACCGGATTTCTTTTCCTCCGTCGAAAGATTGCTTGCTCAGATGTTTATGGGTTTCGGACGTTATATTCCCAGTATTTCCGTGCCCAAGATGATTGAAAAAATGCGTCACGACAGCAGCCGCGCGATTATTCCGGGTGAATCCGAAGCCCTGCGTTCACATCTGAACCTGCGAAAGCAGCAGGGCGTGCGCATGAATATCAATCGGCTGGGAGAAGCCATTCTGGGCGAAGCCGAGGCCCGACACCGCCTGGCAACCTATATAGATGATCTGAAAAGCCCGGACATTGAATACATATCTGTAAAAATTTCAACCATCTATTCTCAAATTCAATCACTGGCCTTTGAACACACCGTCACCCTATTAACCCGGCGACTGTCACGGCTTTATGCGGCGGCCAGAGACCACCTTTACATGCACAGCGACGGCAAAGCGGTTCCCAAGTTTGTGAATCTGGATATGGAGGAATACCGCGATCTGGAAATAACCGCTGCGGCTTTTACCAGAACTTTGGATCAGGATGACTTTAAAACGTATTCCGCGGGGATTGCACTTCAGGCGTACTTGCCGGATTCATTTGCCCTGCAAAAAAAGCTGACCGCATGGGCACGGGCACGGGTTGAAAAAGGCAAAAGTCCCATAAAAATACGAATCGTCAAAGGCGCCAATATGGAAATGGAACATCTGGAGGCTGCACTGCATAACTGGCCGGTAGCCCCTTACGACAACAAACTTGAAGTGGACGCCAATTACAAACGGATGATCGATTTCGGCATGTCGCCGGAAAACATCAGAGCGGTTCACCTGGGCATTGCATCCCACAATTTATTTGAACTGGCCTATGCCGATCAGTTGGCCCGGCACTATCACGTCACCGACTGTTTCTCCTTTGAAATGCTCAAAGGCATGGCAGATCACGTGCGCCGGGCCATTCAGGAAATTTCCGGAGATGTTGTGGTCTATGCACCGGTGGCCACCAGAGAGCAGTTTATAAATGCCATTGGCTACCTGGTTCGTCGCCTGGATGAGAATACGGCCCAAGAAAATTTTCTGCGGTATTCTTTTGATCTTACCCCCGGTTCCAACCCCTGGGAGTTTTTGAAAAAG
This sequence comes from Deltaproteobacteria bacterium, assembly GCA_019310125.1. Classification (GTDB taxonomy): domain Bacteria; phylum Desulfobacterota; class Desulfobacteria; order Desulfobacterales; family UBA11574; genus S5133MH16. The sequence continues at coordinate 3,803 of JAFDEW010000185.1, forward strand.
CAATTTATAGCGTCTTATCATTACAGGAATAAGGCCGGCCAAACGCCGAACCGGATACAGAATCGGCAGGAGGAAACGTTTTCGGATCCCAAGGGGACCTTTCATGAAAATGAGTTTGCCAATGAACCGGATACGGACTGGGCTCTGTCCGCCAATCGTAACTGGGCAGAATCCATACGCAATAAATGGAAAAAGTCTCCGGAACATCCGCCCATAAAAATTCCCCTGGTGGTTGGCGGAAAAGAAGTGTATGCGGACCGGCCCGTCAAAGCGTGTTGGGATCGTTCTCAGTTCCCTAAAGAGGTTTGTATCGCCACCCATGCCGAAGCTGTTGACGACGATATCCAACAGGCGCTGAACGTTGCCCGGGCCGACCCGGACCGGTGGCGGCGCAAGAGCATGCAAGCCCGTCATGAAATCCTGTCCAGGGTCGCCACAGCGCTTCGCAAAGCCAGGGGAGATCTGGTGGGTGCGGCGGCGGCAAATACCGGCAAAATTTTCACCGAAACCGATGCCGAGGTTTCCGAGGCCGTTGACTTTGCGGAATATTATCCCTTTTCCGCCAAAATGTTTACCGGCCTCGCCAATATCACGTGCAGCGGTAAAGGCGTGGGGCTGGTCATTTCGCCCTGGAACTTTCCGGTTGCCATTCCCTGCGGTGGAATCACGGCATCTCTTGCTGCCGGCAACACCGTTATTTTCAAACCCTCTTCAGCGTCGGTTCTCACGGCCTGGCAATTGTGTCAGGCATTCTGGAGGGCCGGCGTTTCCAAAAACGTGTTGCAGTTTCTGCCCTGCAGCGGTTCAACGGCAGGCGCAACACTGACCCACCATCCTGATGTGGATTTCATCATTTTGACCGGCGGTACCCATACGGGCATGACCATTTTAAAGCAACGCCCCGGGGTCTATATGGCCGCAGAAACCGGCGGGAAAAATGCCACCATCGTTACCGCCATGTCCGACCGGGGCCAGGCCATCAAACACATCCTTCACTCGGCGTTTAGTCATTGCGGTCAAAAATGCAGCGCAACCTCTTTATTGATTCTTGAGAAAGAAGTCTATCAAGATACAAACTTTAAAAAACAGTTGGTGGATGCCGCCCAAAGCTACCCTACAGGATCGGCCTGGAATTTTGAAAACAAAATGGGACCGCTGATCCGGCCCCCGGACAAAGATTTGAAACGCGCACTGATCACGCTCGAACCCGGGGAATCCTGGGCACTGAAACCTGAAAATATGGATGACAATCCTTTTCTGTGGACACCGGGCATCAAGTGGGGGGTGCAGCCGGGAAGCTACACCCATTTCACCGAGTTTTTCGGCCCTGTGCTGGGCGTGATGCAAGCCCGGGATCTGGATCATGCCATCGAGATGATCAATCAGACCGGGTACGGCCTGACATCGGGCATTGAAAGCTTGGATCCTCGAGAGCAACAGCACTGGAAGGACCGCATTTACGCCGGAAATCTATATATCAACCGAAGCACGACCGGTGCGATGGTTCTGCGCCAGCCCTTCGGCGGTATGGGTAAATCGGCCTTAGGTGCAGGAATTAAGGCCGGCGGTCCCAACTATGTGGCTCAATTTATGAATTTTCAAGAAACCGATTTTCCTACAGCGGGTGCCATCCAAAATGATCATATGTTGCTCAGGCTTTGTCATGAGTGGCAGCAAAAGCTAAACTGGGGACAATTGAGCGAGTTTAAAACAGACCTGACCAAAACCATCCGGGCGGTTAAAAGTTACCTTTATCACTGGGAACAGGAATTTTCCGTTATCTGCCCATCGGTACGGTGGTTGTCCGCATCCATTCCCATGACACCCTGTTCGATGTTCTGGCCCGGGTTGCCGCAGTAAAAATCTCAGGATGCACGCTGATGGTCAGCCTTGCCAAAGGGTTGAAAAACCCGGTGACCGAGTTCCTTGAAGACAAACCGGGCAAGCGGTTCCTGGGTGAAGATGTTGTAAAAGAAGCGTCGGACAACGATCTGATTGCCATTATGCCCGAAGTTCAGCGCATACGGTATGCCGCCCCGGACCGGGTACCGGATGCCGTGTTCCAGGCTGCCGCCCAAACCGGC
>JAFDEW010000019.1 GCA_019310125.1 Deltaproteobacteria bacterium
TAATTTGGTGCTTGGAATTTGTGATTTTAGACACAAAACTCCAAGGCAGAGCCATCTATCTCTGACCTGGCTCTCCGAGGCGTAGGCTCTACGAGCCGGAGGCCCAAAGGACCAAGTTTTTCAGGACAAAATAAAAATACACCAAAACATATGAAAAGGTCAATATGTCTTTGAACCTAACATCTGCAGCATTTAGGTTGTACTATAATGCTGTCTAATGGCCTCGCATAACCCCGGTATAGTAAAAGATTCTGCAATAATGTGAATATCAAATCCCAGATCACGTGCGGTATCGGCGGTGATAGGGCCGATGCATGCAACAGTAACATCCTGCATCAGGCTTTTGAGATTTTCGGCGGGGACAAGGGCATGAAAGTTTTTTACCGTAGATGAACTTGTAAAGGTTATCATGTCTATTGTTTTCTCTTTAAGCCGTTTCAGCAAAAGATCCGTATTACCCTGAACCGACCGGGTACGGTATGCGGTGACTTCATCGACAACGGCTCCCATCCGGGTCAATTCTACAGGAAGGATGGGTCTTGCCTCCTTTGCCCGGGGCAGCAGTATCTTTTTACCGTTTAAATCTTTCCCGGCAAATGCTTTGATAATAGACTCAGCTCTGTAAGTTTCAGGGACAATATCGCTTTGTAGCCCAAAATCAAAAAGTCTTTTTGCCGTTGCAGGACCGATGACCGCAGTGCGTATATTACGTAACGCACGGACGTCCTTGTTTTTTGCAAAAAGCCGGTCAAAGAAAAAACTTACGCCGTTTACGCTTGTAAATATCAGCCATTCATAAGTCGAAAGATTTTCGATGGCCGTGTCCAGCGGTTTAAAATCATCCGGAGGGACTACTTCAATGGTCGGACATTCCAGACACTCTGCCCCAAGATCGGAAAGACGCTGAACCAGTTCGCTCGCCTGTTCCCGGGCCCGGGTTACCACGATACGGTGTCCCATCAGGGGACGGTTTTCAAACCATTTCAGCCGTTCTCTTAACTTGACAACATGGCCCACAACAATAACGGCAGGGGGTTTGAAACCGGCGTCTTTGGCACGCTCCGAGATCGTATCCAGTGTTCCCGTAACAGTGGTTTGCCTGGGCGTAGTTCCCCAGCGAATAAGCGCAACGGGTGTATCCGGGGTCATCCCATGGTCAATAAGCCGGTTTGTTATATACGGCAGGTTTTTAACTCCCATCAGAAATACAAGGGTTCCGATCCCTCTGGCAAGTGCTGTCCAGTCAATGCTTGATTCTTCTTTTAAGGGATCTTCATGTCCGGTTACAAAAGCGAGAGTGGATGTGAATTTTCTGTGAGTCAGCGGGATTCCCGCATATGCGGGGGCTGCTATGGCCGAAGTTACGCCGGGCACAATTTCAAAAGGAATTTCATTCCTGACAAGTATCTCTGCTTCTTCTCCGCCACGGCCGAATATAAAGGGATCCCCGCCCTTTAGCCGGGTAACCGTTAAACCTTTCCGGGCTTTTTCTGCGATCAGCGAATTTATTTCATCCTGCGAAAGTGTGTGATCTCCTCCTTTTTTTCCAACATAGAGGATTTCGGTTTGTTTTCGGGCGTATTTCAACAGGATCGGTGATGCAAGATAATCATATATTAACACATCGGCTTTCTTAATACATTCAAGTCCCTTTACCGTAATCAATCCCGGATCGCCGGGTCCTGCCCCCACAAGATAAACTTTACCTTTCATAATTTTCATTACGTTACGTTCTTGTTACCTTAATTGTAAATTTTGCGTATTTTGTGGCAAAAAAAATGCTTAACCAATTAGGTGTGAAGTGATCTAAAGTGCCTAAAGTTAAGGAATACTGCCAATTTGTATAAAAGTCGGAGCGTAGCAACTCCTTAACTTTAGCTCACTTGTAACTTTCCCGGCTTGTTCAAGTTAGGCCTTCCATTATGGTTTTTGCCCCCATTTCAATCAAACGATCAGCAAGTGTTATGCCAATACTTTCGGATGAATCTTTTTGGCCTGAAAGAGTTTCTCTAATCACGGTGGTCCCGTCCACGGTTGCAACGAGACCGCAAAGGGTAAATATATTTTTTTCGATTTTTCCGTGGGCTGCAATCGGAACCTGGCAGCCTCCTTCCAGTCGGTTTAAAAAAGCCCGCTCACCCATGACCACGGTCCTTGTTTCATGATGCTCAAGCAGAGCAATAATCGATTCCACTTCAGGATCATTTTCCCTGATTTCAATACATAAAGCGCCCTGACCCACTGCCGGCAGCATGATTTTTTCATCCAGATATTCGACTATTCTATGTTCAAGACCCAGGCGCTTTACGCCGGCGGCCGCCAGAATTATGGCATCAAGATTTTCAGCGTCAAGCTTTTTAAGACGCGTGTCCAGATTTCCTCTTAAAGGTGATATAACCAGATCAGGCCGGGCATGGAGAAGCTGAGAGGTCCGTCGGAGGCTGCTGGTACCGATCCGGGCGTTTTGCCCAAGTTGGGAAAGGGTCAACCCCTTTTTTGAGATTAAAACATCTTGAGGGATTTCTCGCTGGGGAATTGCTCCGATGCACAAACCGTTGGGTATTTCAGACGGCATATCCTTCATACTGTGTACCGCAAGGTCTATATGGCCGTCCAAAAGTGCTTCCTCTATCTCTTTTACAAAAAGCCCTTTGCCGCCAACCTTGGCAAGAGCCACATCAAGAATCTTGTCACCTTTGGTTTTTATGGGTACAAGTTCAACAGAAAGCCCGGGATTCCCATCCGTTAAGGCTGATTTAACCCAATTCGCCTGCCAGAGTGCGAGTTTGCTCCCCCGGGTTCCGATTTTAATTGTTTTTTCCATCAGTGACTGCAGGTTGTACAACTGGTAGCGGTACACCCACTGCATGCTGATTCCGAGGCAGCGGACTTTACCGTTTGTCCATGGCTTCCCTTACTGAAAAAGCTGCATGAAGAAATGAGTTTTTTAACTTTTTTGCTGTTGCATGACGGACACTCCGGCCGCTCATTTCCGAGAATCAGGCATTCAAATTTTTTTTCACACGCATCACAATGATATTCATAAATCGGCATTATTAATTACTCCTTGTTCGGATTAAGATTCTTTGTAACTTTTCAATAGATTATGGAGCCTACTGGTGATAAAATGTAACCTGTCTGGCTGTTTGAGCGGGTTAGTGAGCCTTAAGAAAAAACAGCGAATAAGATCATACATTTTTTAAACATATGATGCTGCGTTTAACCAATTAATATTAAAGGATTGGCACCTGTTTTTTCTTTAGACTCACTTAACTGTGAGTTCCAGACAGGTTACATTTTATTATCAGTTGGCGGGTCAATAGAATCATTTAATACACCAGAACTTGTTGAGAAGTTACGATTTTTTTCCCTTACCTACTGAGAAAAGGTTACCAACTACTCTAATCATCAATTTTAGTTAATCAACCCGGCATTCAATTTCTGAACCTCTGAATCCTGAATCCCTGGCATCTTGCCCCTGACACCTGAAACCTGAAACCTGAAACCTGCCCCATGAATAGATACTTCTTTTCTACCCTATTTCTTCTATAACCCCGGCAGCTATGAGAGGAAGCATGATTTCATGGTGGCCCGTAAGATTAAACCCCTGCCCCCCACTGGCGGTAGGCCTGTTCACGACATTTGTAACGGGACGGTAATGTCTGATGAAATCCATGTTAACCGAAGTGAAATTATCAAGAATATTTCCAAGGTTTCGGGCAAGTGTTACCGCCTTTAAAAAAACCTCCGGTAATATGACCGCAGACCCCACATTCAGATAAACGCCCCCCTCTAATGTAGCGATTACCGATGCAAAGGTGCGAAAATCCCGATAGCTTGCCGCTCCTGTCAGTTCCGGGTCAAACTCGGGATGTATATGAATCGTGTCTGTACCGATTGCCACATGAACCGTTACAGGTATGCCAAGACGCGCCCCGGCCGCAAAGATGCTTTGGTCCATAAAGGGCAGATTTTTTTCGATGATGTTTCGTCCCACGGATTCCCCGAGTCCTGCAGAGTTTTGTCCGGCCAGATGAGTGGCATCACTGATAAAGGAGGTCGTCTCATGGGCCATCCCAAAACTGCCGTTACCGATGGATGCTGCCACATCCTCCGATGTCTGACCGGCCATGGCAATTTCCAGATCATGAATAATACCCGCTCCGTTCATTGCAACGGCCGTGATAATTCCTCGCTCCATAAGGTCGATAACAACAGGGTTTAGCCCAACTTTAATAACATGAGCCCCCATGGCCAGGACTATGGTTTTTTTATTTTTAAAGGCCGTTGCAATTGAAGATATAACCGTCTTGATATGACTCCCGGCGAGGACGTCCGGGAGGCGGTCAATAAATTCCTTAAAATAAGACCCCTTTTGCCAGGTTTTGGCAAAATCCGACGTGGCAACCCTGCTCTTTCGCTCCGAAAGCGGGTATGTTTTTACCCGGCTTAGATCAATTGGCTTAAATTTCTGCGACATAGTTAGGCGTCTCGAATATTCTACAACTTATAGAAAATACAGTTTTATTAATGGCAACCGGTTTATGCCATCATTCCATTATTCTAATTGGGACGAATCCCCTAGGTCCAAGTTCCCGAATTTTTCCGGAAACAGTATCCGGTCCACAAGATCACATAAAATGTGCCCCAAAATAATATGTGCTTCCTGAACCCTTGCGGTTATGTCTGACTTTACGGAAAATACCAGATCAGCGCATTGGGCCAGTGCTCCGCCACGACCGGTCAGCCCAATGGTAACCATTCCGATTTTCCCGGCGGCATGAATTGCCTGGATTACATTTTTAGAGCTTCCGCTGGTACTGATACCTATGGCGATATCATCCTTTCTGCCCAGCGCCCTAATCTGCTTGGAAAATATTTCATCAAAATTATAATCATTTCCAATACTTGTAATTATAGATGTATCGGTAGTCAACGCCAGAGCCGCAAGGGGCGGCCGTTCAATCTGAAACCGGTTTACAAACTCGGCCGCAATATGCTGGGCATCTGCAGCACTTCCTCCGTTGCCGAAAATCAAAATTTTATGACCGGAGGTTATGCAAGAAACCAGCATATCGGCCCCCCTTAAGATAAGGGGGATATTATCTTTTATAAACCGGTCCTTGACCCTGATACTTTCTTCCAGTGTATCCAGAACGATGCTTTTCATAGGTTACGCTTTCGTTTCTATTCCAAACCTCGATATTTCGTTAAAAATTGCGCCATTTTTTATTAGCATCCGGTCAGCATCTGACATCCAGCAGGGTGTAAATCAAGACTGTTGTTTGCTAAGATTGCCATGGCTATTTGGTTTCAGCTGTCAGAATTCAGGTGTCAGGTGCCAGCGCCTCTGTTCATCATTCCTGACACCTGACACCTGACACCTGACACCTAAAAAAACTTCGGAGTCACGGTTTGTCAATAGAAAGGCATCAGCGTTTACCAACGGTCTTGATTTCCACCCCATCCAGCATTTTGTATCAAGCATTTTGTATCAATTTTTGAACCTTTTGGATCAGATTGTTGGCATCGTACCCCAAATCGTGTGCTTTTTGGAACTGTTCCAATGCATCTTCAAGTTGATTTCTTTTAAGATAAAGATTGCCGAGCCGGAACCTGAACAGGCCGTTTTCAGGCGCAATTTCAATACTCTGTTGACAGAATATTGTGGTAATTTCCGGGTTTTCACCCTGAAGATCAAATAGATAGCCAAGGGCGGAAAGTGATTCCGCGTCGTTGGGATTCTGCCGGATGACCTTTTTATATGCAGAAATCGCTTCATCTGTCAGGTTCATGGCCGAACAACACTCACCCAGATAACGCAATGCAAGTCCCGACTCCGGATTGAGCCTGACCGCTTTTTCAAGGCTTTTTTTCCCTTGTTCCGGCTTTCCCATTTTCAGGTAAAGTCTTCCGGTTTGAAACGCAACGTCAAATATATTGCCCTCTTTTCTGTCCGCATCAAGAAAGTATTCAAGGGCCTTGTCCCTATTATCCGTCAGCATATTTACCAGGCCTGCGTTATACAAGGCCATAGCTTCTTCAGGATCGATCCGGATTGCTTTTTCAAATGCTTCCATAGCTTTTTCATAATCGCCCAAAACACCGTAGCATACTCCCAGACTGTTATAGACATTTACGTTTGATGAATCGAGCATCAGTGCCGCATTAAATTCTTCGATGGCCCCGTGGATGTCCCCTTTCTGATACAACATGTCTCCGCTGATATTCAGGCTTACGGAATCAAATAAAACCGTACTGTCAGGACCCAAGAATGCAGCGTGATCAAGTGCTTTACGAGCATTATCAATAAGTTGGTCTTTATTGAAGGTTATGGTTGGAAAGGAGGCGATACCCATGGAGACAGTTTCATTGCAAACTTCCGACAGGCGGTGTTTTATTTTATCGGCAAGTTTCAGGGGCGACGTTTGGTTTTTTCTCGGGAAAAAACATCCGAACATATCGTGGTCAAGCTGTCCCCACATTCCATTTTCGCTTTTGCATGTTTCGTCAATAGCTTTGGCGATATCCACGAGCGAGTTGCTGTGGTAATCACCGGATATGGATTTGTCTTTATGGGTTGAATCGTCAATTCTGATCACCATGGCCTCAAACTTTGTTGAAGCATCGAGTCTATCCATGGCGTGATGGATAAAGTTTTTCCCGAAAAGAATATTGGGAAAGGTTTTTGATACCAAGGTCGAGTCAACCCGGGATATTTCCACACCCTTATCATCCGTTGGCGTAGAATCTGATTTGCAGAAAAGAAACTGCCGGCTGGAGCTGCGGTGATGAAATAATTCCGGCTTTTTGTGTGTCATAATCAGACCTTTCTCAGCATGTTTTCGAATGCGTTTTTAATAATAGGCAGTTCATCATCCTGTATGGTTCTCAAATCCATAATAAAACGATCTTCTTCTATCCTTCCGATGATTGGAATGTCGTTGCCGCGCATCTTTTTTTCCACGGCGTTGGCAGAAATTCCTTGGACCTTAACTCCCACACCTTTGCTGGGAAGTTTTTGAAGCGGAAACGCGCCGCCCCCCGGCCTGGAAAAAACGTCGACAAGGCATACGGAAATACGGGGATCACCGGCATTTTCCATCAATTTGGCAAGTTCTTTGGCTCTTTTTTCAATATGATCAAGTGGAAGAGTCATCATGCGTAATGTGGGAATGGAATCTATTTCCCTGTCTATGTTTCTGTAATGTCGCAGGGTGCTTTCAAGTGCGGCAAGGGTCAATTTGTCTATGCGAAGCGCCCGGGTAATGGGATTTTTCTTGATTCTGTCAATCAAATCCTTTTTCCCGACGATAATACCGGCCTGGGGACCCCCCAAGAGCTTATCTCCACTGAAAGTGACAACATCCACTCCGGCCGCCACTGATTCCTGGACGGTCGGCTCCTTTAACAGGCCGTATTTTGAAAAATCGACAAAAGTGCCGCTGCCCAGATCTTCCATCACCGGGATTTGATATGTTGTACCCAGAGCGACCAGTTCTTCCAGCGACACCTCGGCAGTAAAACCCACGACGCTGAAATTGCTTTTATGGACCTTTAACAAAAGGCCCGTATCATGCTCAATGGCATTCTCGTAGTCGGGAAAGTGGGTACGGTTCGTGGTTCCCACCTCTTTTAAGACAGCGCCGCTTTTTGCCATCACATCGGGAATTCTGAATGAACCGCCGATTTCCACAAGTTCTCCCCGGGATACAATCACCTTTTTGCCCCTGGATAGGGTTTCTAAACAAAGGAGCACGGCGCCTGCATTGTTATTCACCACCATGGCCGCTTGGGCACCGCTTATTTCACATAAGATATCTTCAACACTGCTGTATCTGGAACCGCGTTTGCCTTTTGACAGATCGAATTCCAAATTGGAATAGCTGCTTGCAATCGTCAAAAGATTCTCCACAGCATCTTTAGCAAGTAATGACCGGCCAAGATTGGTATGAACAACAATACCGGTGGCATTAACAACGCGTTTCAGATTCGAAGTCATGGCTTGTTTAACACTATTTTTAACCCTTTCGAGAATTACGGAATCTGAAAATTTCGTTTCCGTTATATCCTGTTCACCATCCATAATAATGGTCCGAAGATTCTCAACTACTGAGCGAATCGAGCGAACCAGAACCGATTTGGGAATGTCATTAAACAAAGGATCTTCCTTTGAAAGTTCAAGGATATAATCCACTCCGGGAAGCATTCGCAAAAGGGCCTGCTGTTTTTCGGTGATATCCATTTGTTTGTCCAGATTTTTCTGAATTAAGTTTGACGGCTTCGTAAAAAGTCCAATTTCTGCGTTGCGCTTCATTTCGTGTTCACTGCGGCGTACATAAGTACTCTTCATTCCACAAAATTCGCGACGCCTTGAACTTGAACTTTTTACTTTGCCGTCTTACTTCTAATTTTTTACGAGTTCATCAAGTTTCAATTAAAAATTTATCTTGGCCTTTAAAATCAAATTTATACCATTTTAAAGTCATTAATTTCAATAGATTTATTTAAAATGTAAAATGCAGGTTGGAAAAAATGCTTTATGCATGGAGAATTATAAGCTATGTAGGATGGATGAATTCGCAAAAAGCCGAATTCATCACGTTTTAGGTTTTAAGATTCAGGTTTTAGCTGGTTAAACTTGACGGTTTCGTAAAAAGTCCGATGTAGACGGTTTTGTAAAAAGTTCAAATTCAAGGCGTGCAAATTTTGTAATCATGAGGCGTACTTTTCGTACGTTGAATGATTGCGAAATGCAGCACAACGAAGAAGTTGGGCTTTTTACGAAACCGTCAAACTTAGTAAGCGTTCACAGTTCAAAGGTTCTGGGTTTAGGATTATATGACTTTTTCAAAGATCGCTTTTATTGTCAATCCGCATGCCGGAAACGGTTCAACGGAGTCAAATTGGTCTCATATTGAAGCGATTGCCAGAGATCGTCTGGGTCATTTTCAAACTTATATGACACAAAATCCCGGTGATGCGGTGAAGTTTGCAGAAGATGCCGTTGCCAAAGATACCGGACTTCTGGTCTGCGTGGGCGGAGACGGTACGCTGAACGAGGTAATCAACGGCATCATGATGCATGAGGAATCTATACGGTCAACCGTGATGTTGGGTTTTGTCCCCAATGGCACAGGCTGCGATTTTATAAAAACACTCCCCATACCACAAAATATAGAACATGCCATTGATGCGATTGCCGGCGGTTATGGTCGCGCTATAGACTTGGGAAGACTTTCTTTTCGGGATCATGGTGGTCATGAATGTCGTCGCTATTTTCATAATATAACAAGTTTCGGTCTGGGCGGTGACGTGGCTCAACGGGTCAACAGGACGACCAAAGCATTTGGCCCATTTATTTCTTTTATGTGGGCGACGCTCATATCCATTTTTCTATACGGCAAGAAACGGATACGAATTAGAATCGATAATGGTTTTGAACAGGAGTTTACGGTCTGGAACGTAGCGGTTGCAAATGGCCGGTACCATGGCGGCGGTATGTGGGTAGCCCCGGATGCATCGCTTTATGACGGCCTTTTGAATGTAACGGTCATCGGAGACCTGACTTTTCCTGAAGTTTTTTTAAATCTTCCCAAGCTTTACAACGGCAGGATATATGACATTGACAAAGTTGCTCTGTTGGCCGGAAAAAAAATCGAAGCGGTGTCGGATCAGAAGGTACTTCTTGATGTTGATGGAGAGCAGCCCGGAATGATGCCAATTGTCATTCATGTGGTTCCCGGTGCTTTGAAAATTATTACAACCTAACCGGAATAAACCGAAAAAGTTAAAAATGAGCTGAAGTTTGAAGTGAGCTAAAGTTAAGGAGTCGCTACGCTCCGGATGTTTATATTAAATTGACAGAATTCCACAACTTTAGTCACTTTAGTTCACTTTACACTTCATACTTAGCGGGTATAATTCAAAAACATTTCAAAATTATTCATGCAGGATTTAGGTGCAAATGGATAAGCCAACCATGAAAACAGCAAAAGATTATATCATCTTTCCGCTGGACGTTTCTTCCGTGAAGACTGCCAAACACTACGTTGAAACCCTTTCGGAATCCGTGGGCATGTTCAAAATAGGTCTGGAACTTTTTATTCGATCCGGGCCGGATATCATTGATTTCATAAAATCAGCCGGAGCAGCCGGGATTTTTCTGGATTTGAAATTGCATGATATTCCGGCAACGGTCTCACGTGCCATGCAGAATATTGCCAAGTTAGACGTTACATTTGCCACGGTTCATTGCGGAGAGACTTCCAGAATGCTTGAAGCTGCGGTTAAAGGCGGAAAGGACAAAGTTGGCGTACTGGGAGTTACGGTGTTAACCAGCGTATCCAATGAAGACCTGGAATCTGCCGGATTCAGAAAAATATTTTATGACGACCTGACAAAACTGGTAATCAAACGGGCGGCCATGGCAAAACAGGCGGGCTGTAAGGGTATCGTCTGTTCCGCACTTGAAGTGAAACTGATAAAGGAAACATTCGGTCAAGATTTTATCGCGGTAACGCCGGGCATACGTCCGGAGTGGGATGCGGGCGGGAAAAATGATCAGCGGCGGGTAACCACACCGTCCCGGGCGATTGAAAACGGATCCGATTATCTGGTAATCGGCCGGCCTATCAGGAACGCAAACGATCCGAAAGATGCCGCTCTCCGCATTGCCCAAGAAATTGAAACCGTACTTTAGGGTTTAGCAATAACATTTTATTTCGCCACGCTCGCGAAAAACTCACCCATATGATGATAGCACGCGTCCGGGGTATCGATCATAGGCCAGTGAACATCGCCTGTATATTGCCGGTTTGGAATGCCGTGTGTCTCTATGAATCTTTGCGTTTCCTCGGGCGTGCTCTTTGTACCCCAATAATAAAGCTTTGCACATTTCAGGGAAGCAAAATCACTGCCGTGTGTGCCGGTTTCACCAAGTTGAGCAGAAGACCGGCCCCAGGCCATCATTGCCTTGGGACTGGCAAACCGTAAGCTGGCCAAATACCTCTGATACGCCTCACTCTTTGCGGCCCGTTCGTAAATCAGATCGAGAAAATATCGGTAAAACGCAGTTGCGTCCTCGAACTCTGCGGCCAGTGCCGAGAAATATCCATCCGAACGGGTCAGGTTGCCTTCGATACTGAACACGGCCTTTACGGTTTCACCCAACTCACGTGCAGCCCACGTTGCGATCACCGAACCCAGAGAGTGACCCACCAGCAGCACGGGTCTGTTGCGCGAAAGCGCGTTGATCAGGTCTATGGTAATCCCGGCAGAAGCTTTTAGGGACATTTTTCCCGGCTGACAAGGACTCACGCCAAATCCCGGCAGGTCCGGCGCGAAAAGACTATAGGATGCCGCCAGTTTACTGGAAAACACCTCCCGGAAGCTGAGACTGGACTCTCCAAAACCGTGCAATAACCAGATGTGTGCCAGGCTCCCCTGGTTTCGGTGCGCCCGAAGAAATACACCTGCTTGAATAATCGGATGGTACATCAATACCCCCCCCATAGAGTGACCAACCAAAACAGCATTACCATCACCTATCTTATATAGTACCCGGACACTCTCCACTTTGCGTCCTTATCCATCATCGGCGTAACGGTCTCGATTGCAGATTCCTTGTTCTCAAACGAGGTCTCAAACTGAATGACCACGTACTCACCGTCCGGAGCACCGGGCAACGAAGTCATATAAGTCTTACTCTTAACCTGTCTGGAAATCGCTTTTCCTAAGGGGTTCCTTACAGCTTGCAAAGATTGCTCCCATTGTTCTTGTTTGACGGCATTTTTGAAGTATTGAGCCGCTTCCTTCCAGCTCTCCACATATTTTCCGTGGTCAACCATTGTAAGCCATTCTTCCGCTGCGGCAACGGCAGGTTTTTCCTTCTCGGAGTCCCCTGCGGCAACAACGCCGACGGATAGCAACAGAAAGAGGCCCAGTAGACTTATGATGTTACGAACCATTTATTGTCTCCTTTCCCCTTTGACTCAAATGTGAACACATCCGATGGATTAAAATCAGGTTGCTTAACTCCTGTTTAATGATCGTGTAAATGTTCTTCTGCCTTGTGCCCGGGATGATCATGATCATGCGGTCCGTGTTCATCAGTGTGATCATTGTTATGCTCATGTGGTGAACCGGTGTGATCATGTTCGTGAGTGTGTTCATGTGGGTGTCCGTGAGTATGTTCATGTGTGTGCGTTGTTTCTCCGTGAGTGTGTTCGTGCTCATGGACATGCGTATGTTTGTGGGAGTGCAAATGTTTATGTTCATGCTTTCCTTTCATTTCATTTCTCCTTTCAAAAAAGTTTTTTTGATTATTGTTGAGCTGTTACACGTATCATGCAACCGATCAATTGTCACCTTGTATATTGAAAATCGAGGGTATTATCTTACCACGGACTCAGAGAACGCAGAGAAAAAAATATCTCTTATCCAATGGGGGCACAGCCCCTAAGCCATGGTCTTTGGATGACATCAATATTATTTGTATTGCTTTGAATTTCTTGACTTAATCATCTGTTTTGTGATATTGTAAATAAAATTTTTCCATTCGGAGTATGGATTAAATGAAAAAAATCGTTTTGTTAATTCTGTGTTTAATACCGGCTGTAGCTTTTGGAATGGAAAAAGCCGACAGGGTATTGGTGATCAAATCTAAATCAAAACTTTATCTTAAGAAGCAAGGAAAAATCTTAAAACAATACCATGCAAGATTTGGCGCGAATCCCAGAGGACATAAGCAGAAAAAAGGCGATGAACGCACTCCGGAAGGAAAATATATTCTAGATTATAAAAACCAAGACAGCCGGTTCTACAAATCTATTCATATATCCTATCCTGATGAAGCCGATAAGAAGCGCGCTAAAAAAATGGGGGTAAATCCCGGTGGGTGTATAATGATACACGGCCAAAAGAATGGTCTTGGACGGGTAGAGTTTATGACGCAACGTTTCAACTGGACCGACGGCTGTATAGCAGTATCAAACCACGCAATGGACGAAATTTGGCTTGCAGTGGATGTGGGAACTCCAATTGAAATAAAACCGTGACCCCAGAAAATAGCCGGTTACGGATACGAATATCGGGATGAGATCACCGAAAGTGGATCCCTTTTAACTCTTAACACGCCCCACTAAACAGTATTAGAGTATTAGACAATCTAATACCAAACCATTAAAAAAGTATTAGAAACTTCCTAGTACCCCCTCCCTCATCTAATGCTAAAGTATTAGAAATCTATTCCCAAAAAATACGAAATAAATCATACTTTCGGCGTATTGACAGCTCTAATATATATTTGGTTAAAGCTATATGAACCATTAGCTTATCTATCAAATAGCAAGGTATGCCTGAAGAATCCTCAAAAAATGGAACCCATTTTCATGTTCAAGGACGAACGGCTCAAGAACTTCAAGCTGTTGAGGCGGTAATCGCTTCATTTATTAAGGCCGCTAAAAACTATTCCATGTATCCTGAAAGTCATGCAACCTGCCAAAACTCCCTCCAAACTGTCAAGTCCCGTATAGATGCGTTCATAGAAAATTACGGGGATCTTAGATTCGAAGTTACGAAGGACCGGCTTCTTTATAAGAGTGAACCGGTTCAACAGGATGATCCCAAAACAGGGACATTGGCCTTCCCCTTGTTTCGGGACGGCATTCAGTGGCTGGAGTTTAAACAAGGACTTGAACGTTTGGAACTCTCCGGATTTTTTAAAATTTTCAATGACTACAAAAGCCTAAAGGAAGAGGCCGAGGGAGATCTTGTTACCGCCTTGTGGGAAATGGATTTCCCGCATCTGCAGTATGAGGCCATGGATGTTCTTTGGAAGGCTGAGGCACTAACAGATTTTACCACTTTCAAAGTGACGGACCATGAGACACCGGACGCAGCCATTCAGGAGCAGGCAGATGATGATCAGCAGGACGGGGCCGATCCGCCAGAGGGCCAGGATGCCGGCGTCGGCATGGCCCTTTCCACCATGGACAGAACAATCTGGCAACTGACACCGGAAGAATCGCAGATTCTAAGCCAAATGGTGGCCCAAGAAGAACGGCAAAGCGGCACACAAGACGTGCTTGATGTTCTAGAAATTATTCTTCGAACTCAAAACCAGCCCGAGGAGTATTCGCTTATCCTTGAATTTATAAAGGAGGAATTCAAGAACGCTCTGGGTCAAGGTAATTTTCAAATCGCTCTGGATTTTCTGGAGAGCTTACAAAAAACCTATCAATATTGCAAAGTCGAGAAACCCTGGGCCCGGCCGTTGTTGGGTCGTTTCTTTATTAATATTTCCAACACTCAGGTGTTGGGGGGTCTCAGGCAGGTTTTACCGACTTTTGATAAACAACATGCAGACCGAATCAAAGTTTTTCGGCGCTTGTTTCTACGGTTCCCGCCGGCGGCAATAACCGCACTTGCTCCCCTGTTACTTGAGAAACTATCCATGCCTGTGGAACGGCAGCTCATGGAAGTTATTGGATCCCTGGCACTAAAAGATATTCATCCGTTGGAACAGTTGCTGGATCGACCGGAAGAGTCGTTAGTCAAAAAGCTCGTCTTTATTATCGGACATATCAAAGGTGAAAAAACCGAGCAGATTCTCCTCGAAATGACGCAGCATGAATCGGGCCGGGTGCGCCTGGAAGCCCTCAAGGCCCTGACCCGTAAGGATGAAAACATGACCGAAAAGCTTTTTCCTCTCATCGACGATCCGGTCCTCCCCATTCGCCGAATCATGTGGAACTATCTGGAGAAGTACGAAGACGCGGAGACCGGGAACTTGATACGAAATTATCTTGACCATAAAAAAATCCGCCGTGAGGACAATCAGCAAATCCTGAACTGTTACAAAACACTGGTCCGTTGTGATTCAAGCTATTTTGTTCCGTTTTTACGCGAGTCCCTGATCAGCCAAGGCTTGGATTTCAGTTTCGACAGGTCGCTGCGGCGTCAGGGCGCGGCCCTGGCTTTGCTTGAACTGGGCACAGAGGAAGCACAGGAAATCCTTGGGCAAGCTTCAAAAAGCCTGTTTCCGAATGTTCGATCCGCTTATCGAAAAGCTTTAAAGGTTCACAAATGACCCTGGAAACCCGATCATTGCATGAGAAGTTTATCCAGTGTTTTTACAAACTGATCCAACTGGCTAAGATCCACGAGGATAACAATCAGTTGCTGTTGGAATGCATTGAAGAGTTCATGCAGGTTATCGGCCGGCTGCTTGTGGATGATGACCAGATTACCCTCCAGATTTCCAGAGGAAATATTTATCTGCAGGATGAAAAACTGCGCTACCGACGTAAAATTAATAGTCTTATTAATAACTTGATTCAGTACTTGGAAAAGCGGACCCTCCCGGGGCTCTGTTTTTGTACCAATATCCAAAAGGCCTCAGCCAAAGAGATTATCGAGTTTAGCCGCACGTTAAACAACGCCGAGCAACAGGAGGACCCTCTGAAGTGGTTTGTCCAAGAACTGGAGAACCAGGGTTTTGCATGGGCGGAAGTTGTCTATGAACAAGAGGCGTCTCCCGAAGAACAAGCCCCTGAGACTGATCCCCGGGATCAGGTGCAAAAACGCAAAGAACAGGCTCGAACCTCTTATTTTTACGCCGTTGACTCCTTAAAAGAGGTGGCTGAGAAAATTTCCTGCCGAAAAAAGGCAGGGGTCCGTAAGTCCCTCCGTGTGGTACAAAACATGGTGGATTTGGTAATGGAAGATGAGCCGATTCTGTTGGGGCTCAGCACCATCCGGGATTATGATGACTACACGTTTACCCATTCGGTAAACGTTGCAATTCTCTCCATGTGTCTGGGGCAGCGCATCGGTCTTTCGCGGTCGTCTTTGCACCGCCTGGGAGTATGTGGGCTTTTCCATGATCTGGGAAAGCTGGACATCCCTATTGAAATCATCCATCAGCCCGGAAAGCTGAATCAAAGCGAGTTTGAGGAAATAAAGAAACATACCATATACAGTGTCATCCAAATCATCAAATTAGAGGCCCCCCATGAGCTCAAAGCAAAAATCCTGCTTCCTCCGTTTGAACATCATTTGAAGTATGATCTTTCGGGATATCCCAAGACGAACCGTAAGAAACCTCTGAGTCTGTTTGGCCGGATCATAGCTATTGCAGACGTGTTCGATGCCATCACTTCCCCTCGGGTATACCGACATGTGGCTTTTACTCCTGATCAGGCGCTGAATATGATGTTGGACGGCGCGGGTACGGATTTTGATCCGATCCTTCTTAAAATATTTATTAATATGCTCGGGGTCTATCCCATAGGGTCACTTTTAGAACTGGATACGGGAGAGTTAGCCCTGGTCATGGATAATGAGACAACATTAGACGAAACACGACCTTTGGTGGTGCTGTTGGCAGAAAATGGGAATGGCGGCTATGCAACGTTCGGGGTGGCGGATCTGGCTGAACGCGACGCCCAATCCGGAGCATTCCTGAGAACTATTGTTAAAAGTATCCATCCGTCTACCCTGGGAATTCAGCCCGCCGAGTTTCTTATTTGAAACGCATCCTGAGATACACTTTAGCAACGCCCCATTTCTTAATCAAAGATAAAGTGTCCGGGTTGAATAAAGGCAACCTTGTAATAAAAAGGAGGGGAAGATTGACCATAACAGAAAGAAGAAAATATCAGAGAGCCAAAATATACAATCCTTTGTCTTATGTTTGTATAGACGATAGCGGCAACCCAATACAGGAAAGGATGGGAACGGCCATAGAGATCAGTCAAGGAGGACTCTTCATAGAAACTCATAGCCCGTTAAAGCCGCAAGATGTCCTGCTCATTACCATCGATATTCAAGGTGAATTGGTTCCTATAAAAGGCAGGGTCGTTCATTGCCGAACAGACGATTCCGGAAAATCTCGAACGGGAATCCAGTTTCTTGAATTCAATGAAAAAATTCTATCATTTGTAACAAGTCTGATAAAAACGTATAGCGAATTCATTACTCAACATGGGTGAAAATAGGTGATTTTCACCCTGAAAAAGTGTGTTACAATGAGCCATGGCTTGAATCTCCTTTTGATAATAATGCGTTAGCGACAAAAGCATTATAGCAAATTGTGAGGTTCAAGCCTACTCTTTTTACTACCCTGTAAATGGAAAGCAGAGTTCTAATTCAAGTTGAACTTGCCCAAGATCAGATACTCAGGCGAGTGTATATACGGCACAAAAACACGCCGGAAAAATCATGAAATGTCAAAGAACCCCTTAATTGGGAGGTGAATAATGAACGATCGGATTCACAAACGGAACAGCTTGGTTAACCGAATTATAGATGGTTCTGTTACGATTGATTCCGTTACAAAATTTGAAGACCTGCTCAAGGCTTTTCCAGACGATCCGGGACTTCATAGAATCTATGGCGACCTTTTGAAAAAAGAAAACTCGCCAAACGCTGCCACCGACGCATATGAGACAGCTGCCAAACTTTTTATTGAGTCAGGTATGACGTTGCAGGCAATTGTATCCAAGCTCCTTGAATGGCAAATCTTTAAACCGTCCCAACAAGAAGAGCAAGCCTTCTGTTCAGCCCTTTATGAAGAGAGGCACGAAGAAAGTGCGGTGCAGCGTTTTTTCACTGGGATGACATATCCTGAAATGATGGCTTTTATTACTAAGTTGATGCTCGAAAATTTTCCTGCCGGTGGCAGGGTGAAAAAATTTGGGGATGAAGAAAACACCCTCTATTTTGTGGTGTCCGGAGCTTTGGAAGAAACGGACTACCATCGTTTGGAGACGGGGGGAAGGATTCAGAAGAAATCAACCAGAGACTTGATCGAAAACGATTTTTTTGGTGAAATTTATCCATTTGATCAGGAAATCGTATCCCAATCAGATATCAACACAATCACTCGTGTTGAATTAGCAAAAATCTCCAAATCAAACCTGATGAATATTTGCAGAAAATATCCTAATGTAAAACTTCTCGTTGGGAACTTGTATAAAAGCCGTTCGGAATTTGTTGAAAAAAAAGCTATGAGGACGGTTCGCAGAACAGCAAGGCAGAAGCTTCCGACACAGGTGAGTCTTAAAATTTTTCAAGATGAAACCGGCAAAGTCCCTTTGGATGTTGGCGGGTTTACAGAAGATATATCCTTAGGCGGAGCCCAGATTGTTTTGGGTGCAAAATATCAAACCGGTCCTGCCGATAATCTGACCGGTAAAAATGTTAAGCTCAAGATCAGTTTACCGATATCATCGGTAAGGCTTTCTATTTTGGGTATTATCGTTTGGAGCAAGGAAGTTTGTTTTGAAGGAAAAACAACGTCAGTAGTGGGCATCCAATTCAAAGAAATGACCGATACAGACCGCGGGGTGTTGCAAGAGTATTATTATGGATCGGCGGGTGAGCAAAATCTGATCTGGAGCTTATGGGACTCACTCATGGAAAAATAGCTCGGGAGCATTACCGATTTGTTAAAATGGTTCTCACGCATTAATTTATTTATTATTGAGCGAAAACCTCGCCATCGGGTCTCGGGTGTCAGGTGTCAGGTGTCAGGTTTCAGGTATCAGGAATCGCCAGACCTGAAACCTGAACACTGACACCTGAAACCAAAAAGTCTTGGAAAGCTATTAACAAACTGGTAATGCACCCATTAGCTCTTAATTTTGGAATGATAAGGAATCAAATGAAAAAAGAGCAGGACACTGAAATGGAATCAGCCCCAATAATATGGGCTGTAGGCGGAGGAAAGGGTGGGGTAGGAAAAAGTGTCATAAGTACGATACTGGCCTTTTGGTTGGCTCGGATGGGAAAGCGGACTGTTCTTATAGATGTCGACCTGGGGGGAGCCAATCTTCATACCCTTATGGGAATCAAAAATCCGACTCGGACGCTAAACGATTTTATTGGCAAAAAATTTAAGTCATTAGAAGATATTTGTATCGATACTGAAACGAAAAACCTTCGCCTCATCAGTGGTTCCAGTGAAGTTCTTTCTTTAGCCAATCCCCATTTTAGCCAAAAGGTAAAACTTATAAATCATTTTTCCAGGCTGGATGCCGACTATGTGGTGATTGATCTTGGCGCCGGGACTTCTTTTGACGTTCTGGATTTTTTTCTTGCTGCCCATGAAAAAATTATTGTCCTCACCCCGGAGCCTACATCCATTCAGAATGCATAT
>JAFDEW010000186.1 GCA_019310125.1 Deltaproteobacteria bacterium
AATTTACACTGTGTAACGTCTATTTTTTGATTGCCCGACCGATTTTTCTGCCCAGTTCCAAACAGGCATTTTTGCCGTCTTGATCCGGTACATACTGAATTTTAACGCCCGGGTCTATGATATCAAATTTCATGGCTTCAAGCTCCTGGGTAATCAGCTTGACCGACTCACCGCTCCATCCATAAGAACCAAAGGCAGCACCGATTTTATTTTTGGGCTTAAGTCCCTTCATATAGGTTAAAAAATCGCTGACCGTAGGAAACAATTGGTTATTAAGTGTCGGCGATCCAACGATAACGGCGGCCGCATCCAGAACTTCGGTCATAATTTCACTTCGATGGGAACTTCGGATGTGCATGGGTCTGGCAATAACACCTTCTTCAACAATACCTTGGGCGATCTCCTCAGCCATTGTTTCGGTGCTATGCCACATAGTGTCATACACCACAACCGCTTTTTGCTCGGGTTCCTGACTTGCCCATTTGGCATAAGCATTAATAATTTTCCCCGGGTCTTTCCGCCAGATAATCCCGTGGTCCGGACATATCATATCAATCTCTAGACCAAGTTCAGCCACCTTCTCCAAAAGTTTGAGTATCAAAGGCGAATACAGCAAGAGAATATTTGCAAAATACTTCTTGGCATGGGGCATTATCGAATCGCCGATTTGATCATCAAACTTTTCATGCCCGGCATAATGCTGGCCAAAAGCATCGCTTGAAAAGAGAATCTTGTCCTCTTTCACATAGGTGAACATACTGTCCGGCCAGTGAAGCATGCGGGTTTCCAGAAACGTCAGAGTTCTTTTGCCCAGACTCAGCGTTTCACCATTTGCGATGCCATTATAATTCCATTTCTGTGGGAAATGTCGGG
Source organism: Deltaproteobacteria bacterium (assembly GCA_019310125.1). Lineage (GTDB taxonomy): Bacteria > Desulfobacterota > Desulfobacteria > Desulfobacterales > UBA11574 > S5133MH16. The sequence goes on from JAFDEW010000186.1 coordinate 874, forward strand.
AAAGATTTTTCAACCCCATTTTTGAACAATACAAGGGCTTGTCTTCCCCAATTTTATGCATGACCCGTGGCAAACTGCCGGAATGATCCATTTCCGTGTGGTTGCTGATAACATAGTCAATCTTTTTGGGATCAACAATTTTAGCGATGTTCTCCAGAAGCTGGTCTGAGAATTCCTTTTTTACCGTATCGATAAGGGCAATTTTTTCATCTACGATTAAAAATGCATTATAGCTCGTGCCCTGGTAGGTGGAATATCCGTGAAAATCCCTGATATTCCAATCGTTAACCCCGACATCATAAACATCTTTTGCTATTTCCATTGGTTTCATTTCCTTTTCTCTAAATCTATTTTCTTATGTTTAAACTTCAATACTATTATTGAGTTCACATCTTTTTAAATTTCTCTTTTGATACGCCGCACCCCGGACATTTCCAGTCATCGGGTAGATCTTCGAATTTCGTCCCGGGAGGAATACCGTTGTCCATATCTCCTTGCTGCGGATCATAAATATATCCACACATAGAACACACGTATTTACCCATGTTTAAACCTCTTTTTTTTGATTCGATTTTTTTTAGTTGTTAAAAAGGTTGTCTGTACAAATCCGTGTCCAATTATTGATAGTTAATCACCGGCCATCACTGAACCGGGACCGGCCAGGGGTTTGAACATTTTCTTCCCTGCACCGCAAACCGGACATTTCCAGCCGTCCGGCAGTTCTTTAAATTGGATGCCCTTAGGGATTTTTCCTTTCCTGTCCCCCTTGTCCGGATTGTATATGCATCCGCAATTTGTAGTCTGGCACTGACACATCTCTTCAGGTTCCGCCATTTTTTATCTCCTCCATTAAAATAATAGGACACAGATTCTCACAGATATACACAGATTTTTCTTATTAAAAATCCTTACAATCTGGTTTTGTCTGTGTCCTCAAAAAAGTTTACCAGTTTTCCCCAAGCAGTTCAAAATGGGCCTGGGGATGATCACAGGCGGGGCATACTTCCGGGGCTTCGCTTCCTTCATGCAGATAACCACAGTTGCGACAGCGCCAGGTAACCTTTTCATCCCTCTTAAATACCTTGTCTGCTTCTATGTTGGCGGCAAGGTCCACATATCTTTTTTCATGCTGTTTTTCCGCAACTGCAATTGCCTCAAATACCGATGCTATTGTATCAAACCCTTCCTCACGAGCTGTTTTTGCAAATTCAGGATACATTTCCGTCTGCTCATAATGTTCTCCTGCTGCCGAATCCTTAAGGTTTTCCAAAGTGGTACCGATAACACCTGCGGGAAATGCTCCTGTTATTTCAACTTCCCCGCCTTCTAAAAATTTAAACAATCTTTTGGCATGTTCTTTTTCCTGGTTGGCTGTTTCAGTAAAAATTTCCGAAATTTGGACATAGCCTTCCTTTTTGGCCTTACTCGCAAAATAAGTATAGCGATTTCTCGCCTGAGATTCACCCGAAAATGCAGTCAAGAGATTTTTTTCAGTTTGAGTTCCTTTCAAACTTGCCATATTTTTCCTCCTTTTACTATAGTTATAATAAGTTGCTTATCGGTAAAAAACACAACCTATTCTATTCAATGTCATTCTTCCACCAGCCTTTCTTAATGTGGTTTTCCTTTTCTTTTTCCGCAAGTCTTTTGAGCTTATAGGCAGAATCAAGCAAAACACCGTATAGAATACCGCAACCGGTATCTTCTCTTTGGGCGTCTCCCGTTTCCGCCAGTTCAATCATTTGGTCTGTCAATTGAAGGGTTTTTTTAATATTTATATCACAGGGCTTCACGGATATTCTATCTCCGGTCATGAATTATAATTTTGTCATTGTTCTGTATGTTAATTAGCATCAAAATTCGTGCCAAGAATTAATGTGATATAATATTCTTACATAGTGTCTATCCATAAACGGCATCTTTCGGCCCCCGGCGTCGTTCTCGCTCGTTTTCAATCCTCGAAAAAGCGCGCTATGCCTGTCGGAGATCCCGTGATGTTTTCGGGGCGGTTTAAAACTCGCTCGGGTCTTGCCGGGAACCAAAATCTACCATTTCTGGATAGACACTACCTAAGATGAGCGTTTCAAATTTTAAAGCGCATTTTATTAATTTCTGTTTCGAAAAATCCATAACTATTTTTATCTATTAAAAAAATAGTCATACGCATACTGTCTTATATTCCTTTGTGATACAAGTTTGTATCACGGGATAAATCTGAAAAGATTTATTTAATATTTACGTACCAATTCATGAAAAAAGTTCAGTGCTAATGTATCGTTCTCCGGTACTTGGCAATATCACTACCATGCATTTGCCTTTTGACTCTCTCCGTTTTCCAATTTTAAGGGCAGCAGCCATAGCGGCACCCGATGAAATGCCACAGAGAATACCCTCTGTTTTTGCCAACATCCGTGATGCATTAAATGACTCATCATTAGATACCGTGACAATTTCGTCTATTACTCCTGTATCCAACACCTGAGGAATAAAACCTGCGCCAATGCCCTGAATCTTATGAGGCCCGGCCTTTCCTCCGGATAATACCGGAGAATCTTCAGGTTCAACAGCAATGGCTTTAAAGGTTGGTTTGAGCGATTTTATCATCTGGGCCACACCGGTTATGGTACCGCCGGTGCCAACACCGGCGACCAGTATATCCACCCTGCCGTCGGTATCTTTCCATATCTCCTGTGCAGTGGTCTCCCTGTGGATTTTCGGATTGGCCGGATTTTTGAACTGGTCGGGCATAAATGCGTTTTTGTGAGTGTTGACAATCTCTTCTGCCTTTGTAATAGCCCCTTTCATACCTTGGGATCCCGGTGTAAGTATAAGTTCCGCGCCAAGGTGTTTAAGCAGTTTTCTCCTTTCCATACTCATCGTTTCCGGCATGGTGAGGCAAAGACGAAAGCCCTTTGCCGCACAGATAAAGGCCAGCGCAATCCCCGTGTTTCCGCTGGTGGGTTCCACCAACAGTGTATCCGGACCGATTAATCCTTTGGATTCTGCTGTATCAATCATCGATGCGGCAATACGGTCCTTAACACTTCCTAACGGATTGAAAAATTCAAGCTTGGCAAGTATCTCAGCATGTTGTCCTTGAGTAATGGTGTTGAGCCTTACCAGAGGTGTTGTACCAATAGTTGCGCTAATGTTGGAAAATATTTTCATGGCCCGCGCCTTTTATTTCTAAGTTCTACGTAAGGAACACGTGCAACATCGTCTCATGTTTGTTGTTGATACACAATTGTATCATGAAACGATCTGGCAAGTCATCGTTGATCGGAAAAGTATTTCTTAAAATCAACCCGATAGTTCCTAAGCGTTCTGATATGCCTCATCTTCCTGTTGATTAATGTATACAACCTATTCTTTAGCGGTTGATCCGGAGCAAAATCTTTCAAGCCCGGATAATATGGTATTGAGCCTTTATCGGAAATACCATACATCCAGTTATATAATGGCGATTGAACGATTTTAACATTTAATTCTGCAAAGCTTATGCCAAATAGGGAACAGAATTTTATTCTACAGCTTGGCATGGTTATTGTATCTATAAATGTTATTTAGGATCTATCCATAAATGAGGATTTTTGTTCAAGATCAAGGCATGTGAAAAAAATAACCACAGGCATATATTTAATATTTCGAGGATTATTTTTTGAGCATAACGCAGAGATTGGACAAAAAGACCATTTATGGGTGGATACTATATAGTGTCCATCCAGAAATGGTAGATTTTGGTTTCCGGCAAGACCCGAGCGAGTTTTTAACCGCAGGCATAGCGCGCTATTTCGAGGATTGAAAATGAGCGAGAACGCCGCCGGGGGACGAAAGATGCCGTTTATGGATGGACACTATCTAACAATTTAGTGATGAGGTTAACGTGTTATGACAATTCCCGGAAATCTTCAGACTACCGCAATGGCGGTTATGCCCCATAAGGATGTGGAGAGCGCTCTTGATCTGGCTCTTACCATGGACATTCCATTCTGGCCGCAGCTTCCTCATGTCAGCTACACGGAAGACATGTATGTTCAGGCGGCCGAACACTTCCCCGGCATATTACTGGACATGAAAAATAGAACCCTTAGATTTTCAATGGAAAAATTCATCCTTGAATTTGAAGAAACCATGGCTCATTTTGACGAACCCGAATACTTTGATATCAGCAAGGAATATTCGGTGGTTTATCATCGTTTCCTCGAAATGGATTTCTCGGACAGGCCCGCCATACGAGGCCAGTTGGAAGGGCCCATAAGTTTTGGCTTAAATGTAGTTGACCAGGATAAAAGGCCCATTCTTTTTGATGACACCATACGCCCTTTTATGTTCGAGTTTATGTCACGGCGAATAAATGTTCAGCTTGAACGACTTAAGAAGTTGAATTCCAATGCGTTTATGTTTGTTGATGAACCCGGCCTGCAATTTCTGTTCAGCGCCCTTTCAGGTTACGACAGCACAAAAGCCAAAAACGAAATGGAAGAGTTTTTTGCCATGACACAAAGGCCAAGGGGTGTCCATTTATGCGGAAATCCGGATTGGGATTTCCTGCTGAATCTTGATCTTGATATTCTTTCTCTTGACATTTACCAGAATGGAGAAATATTTGCTTCATATTCAAAGTCAATAATGAAAATATAAATGCCCTGGAAGCAAGACTGACAGAAGTGTGGAATTTCCTGGTGAATAAAGGGATAGACAGGGAATTTCTAATATCGAGAAGTTTGATTTCTCCGGCTACGTGCTGTCTGGTAAATCCTGACGGAGAGAAAACTGTTGAAAAGGCTTTTAGAGTTGTAAAAGAGTTGTCGCACCGACTTCAAGATAGATATGGGCTCTAAATTATTCAACGGCGCCTCAGACAACCTGTTCTTTTTCTTGAGGCCAATCAACCCCTGAACGCTCTTCGACAAAATAACAAAAACGGTTCCATTCAAACTCACGTAATGAAACCGGACACCGGAGTTTAACTTTTCGATCACTTACACCGATGACTTCCCAGTCACCATTGCGCGGCCCTCCGTTAATGTGCAATTTCTGTCCAACTTTAACCGGATAAGGTTTGAATACAATAACCTCATGCTTTTTCATTTTAATCACCCTTATTTGACGTCTCGAAACTTCTACAACTATTCCACCATTTCAGTTGGGGTGAAGTCTCTAACTTGAAAATTCATTTATTTGAGTTATCGTGCACACGGTGACAAACGCAGTCATAATCTCCACAGGTGTCACATACATAGCGTGCAACATCGTTTTGGTTTTTACTTTTCTTAAATAAAATAACCATGAGAAATACGCATACAAGAAACAGTGAAACTAAAATCAGAAAAGCTCCCATAATTTCTTTCCCCTTTATTCCATTATATTGTTCCGTGCGAAGGACATAAGGTGTGTCTTCATTCCTTACATATAAATTCTCGATATATGATTATTCAAAGGCCATGCCAAAATAAACCATTCTAATTTTATTTCCTTAACCCATCAATAATACAACCAGATTATATTCTGATATCGGATAAATTTTATTTGTTTATGTATCAGAATTGAGTTTGAAACACAAATGTCTCACAAAACATATTTCAATCTGTTAACTTAGATGCATTTAAACCGTTTAAAGCTTTAATGACGGAGATAGACTTATATATTCTATTAAAAATCAGAAGGATGCTTACCGCAAACAACCTTTATCTTCATTATATATATGGTGGCACATTTATTGCTCTAATTACTTAAAGTTCTCTGGTACTCTATAAAAAGCTCTGCACTTTAAAAAAACGTCGAAGAAATGAGGAGAAAAATACAATGCCATTATCTGTCGTGGATCTTTATAGAGATATACTTCCCAAAACCAATTGTGGAGACTGTGGATTCTCTGCCTGCCTGGCTTTTGCCAGCATTGTGGTGTCGGAAAAATTGCCTTTGGGCAACTGCCCTCATATTGACAGTGGTATAGTTGAAAACTGCCAAAAAGAACTGGATGAACAATATGCATCCGGTAAATGGCTAAAAAGAGATATGGCCCAGGACGCTCTGGAATGGGCAAAACAAAGATCTGCTTCCGTGAAAATCGAGGAGTTGCCGGACAGAATAGGCGGAAAGTTGATTAAAAAAGATGAAGGTGTCGCTCTGGAACTTCCATATTTTACAGATTCCATTATTATAACAGAATACGGAATTTTAAAGAAAGATGGTTCAGATCTTACCCGATGGGAACAAGTTTTTATTTATAATCATATGGCGCAGGGAGGAAGCAAACTTCCTTCCGGAAAATGGAAAGGTCTGGTTGAGTTTCCCAATACTGTCTCTAAGATAAAATCCATGGTCGAACATGTTGAGGCACCTCTGATAGAAAGGTTTTCAGGCAAACCCGATGAACTGCTTGCTGCAGCCAAACAGATTGACGGGTTAGACATGACCGATAAAATCAAATCGGCTGATCTGGCGATTTTGTTCAGACCACTTCCTCGAATTCCGGTAATGCTCATGTTCTGGGATGAAGATAAAATTGACGGCTTTGAAGCGGAGGTAAAATTGTTGTTTGATGAAACCATTTCCGAGCATCTGGATATCGAGTCCATCATGTTTTTAAGTGAAAGGTTAAGGCAGCTTCTTTGTGAAACTGTAATTCCATAAAAAATTTATCCTTTTAAAAAAACTCTCTGGAATAAAGGGTCATAATGAAATTAGCCCCGGCTTTTTATATAGATTTTTGTTTTAACAAACCTAACACGTTATGAATTCTTGCTGTTATGAATTCATCAATATTACATTAAAAGAAAGGAGATGAAATGGAAGAACGTACTGATATAATCACAATGAAAGGCAACCCCTTAACTCTTATTGGAAAAGAGCTTAAGGTAGGAGATTCCGCTCCTGACCGTGAAGTCCTTGATAACAATCTTTCGCCGGTCAAACTTTCATCGTTCCGGGGAAAGATCTGCGTTATTTCTTCAGTGCCCTCTTTAGATACGCCAGTGTGTGACATGGAAACCCGAAGATTTAACCAGGAGGCAGGTAAGTTAAGTGCAGAGATTCAGATGCTCACCATCAGCATG
>JAFDEW010000514.1 GCA_019310125.1 Deltaproteobacteria bacterium
AAACGCCCTTGCCGTCGGCTAATGTTTATATCCACGTCTCACGACGTTGATTGGATTCACACATAGGGGACTTTCACCCCATAAGTTCACGCCCATGCCGGGCGTACACCATTGAAAAACGAAACGCTGTAATAATTAGATTCCGTACAGATAGATCAGATCAGGAATGGTCGTTCGTTTATATGTTTCTTAATGAAATAAAAGATCGTATTTATGAAATTTAAAAATTGGATATCGGGGTGCCGCTTCACAGCCCGGTTTTATCCATAAAGGCGCTGTAAATAATAATTCATCTGTTTGTACCACCAGGGCCAGTCGTGATTCACGTCGTAGCCCCAGAAATCGACCCAGGCCGGAATGGATTTTTCTCTAAAAATGGCATCCAGGGAGCGTGTGTCGGCAACGGCTTCCTCTTCCCAGGCGCCTTGACCCACGCAGACAATGATTTTACTGTGCCGGTAGCGATCCAGATACCAGGGATCGTTGATTCCCAAAAGATAGTTCACGGGAGAATTGAAGTAGACGTCAGGTATGTCGGCGGCAGAGAGTCCGAACTCGGTCCGATCCAGGCGATAGAGGCCGCTTAAGGCGATGGCGCCTTCGAAAACATCCGGATGCTTGAGGAAAAAATTCACGGAGTGATAGGCGCCCATGCTGCAACCATTGGCCATGACCCGTTCATTCGGCAAGCGGCAGTGATCGCGGATAAACGGGATCACCTCTTGGACCACATAACGGTCATAGGCCTGATGCCGCGCATTTCGATCCGCCGGCGGAAGGGCGAAATTGTACCAGGACTCTGCGTCGATGCTGTCTATGCAAAACATCTTGATCTTGCCTTGATTGATGAACCCGTCAATGGCGTTGATCATCCCCATGCCTTCATAATCAAAATAGCGGCCACAGGAGCAGGGAAAAACCATAAACGGTTTTCCCCAGTGTCCGTAAATTTTCAGCGCCATATCCCGATTCAGATTCGGGCTGAACCAGTGGTGTTCTTCAATGTGCATATTTTAGGTTTTAGTTGCATGGATGTAATTAATGATCTCAAAAATATCGTCCAATTTTGCTGATCTGAAGATATAGCCCATATCGCCCAGGGCACTGCTGAACACGCCGGGAACGCTTGCCGCCTGGACCATAACGTCACCGTAACGGGTCATGATGTCTTCATGTCCGTGACGATAAGGCCGGTTGTTTTTACGGCTCGCGTAGCAGCAGTGATACTTGCGTGTATAGGGAAGTTCCGTTCGCCGGTGCACCAGCAATTCGGCCCATACCCGATAAATATCGATGTCACAGGCATAATTGAACATGTCGGTGGTAAAGCCCCCCGGCGGGCGCATGTTCACTTCCAGCCCTGTATATGTGTCGGGGGCGGTTTGAAAAAATTCCATATGAAAAAAACGCTCACTCACCTCGAACGCCTTTATGCACCGACGCCCGAGCGCTTCCAGCGCCGGGGGAATCTCCCGCAAAGAGTAGTAATAGATGTGACGCGCCTCGTTGACCGTTTCCATGATTCCCTGACTGAAGGTATGCGCGGTGTAGAATACCAGGTTGCCGTTGCGATCGGCCAGTCCGTCAAAAGAATAAATGGTGCCGGAAATGAATTCTTCAAGCAAAAAACTTGACCAGATCTTCATCACCCTCCAGGCGATAGGTATCCAGGGCACCCACACCTGCATCGGGTTTGGCCACGACCGGATAGCCCGTTTCGCGGATCAACCCTCGGGCGTCCTCTATGGTCTGCACCACCCGTCCCCGGGGCACCGGCACGCCTGCCTCCCGGAATTTTTCCTTCATCCGGGATTTGCGGCGGATGTGGTCAATGTCGCGGCCTCGAACACCAAAAATATTAAAATCGTCCCGTATCCGCGCTTCGGTGCTCAACCAGTACTCGTTTAGCGACTCAAACCGATCGATCTTACCGTACTTGTGGGTGAAAAATCCGCAGGCCCGCAGCAACGCATCGTAGTTGTGCATATCATCTATTTGAAAGTAC
>JAFDEW010000187.1 GCA_019310125.1 Deltaproteobacteria bacterium
GAATATCTCTGATTGAATTCACATGTTCTGTAAGAGCTTTTTTACCTCATTGCCGTCTGCCGTTGCTCCGAAATGCTTCATAATTAAGCCCATGGCCTGCATTTTGTTTTTAAACTCAGAAAAATCGACATGTTGCTCAATCCACTTGGTAATTTCCTCTTGGGTAGCCATTTTCGGCAAATAATTTTCAATGACTCTAATAAATGTAGAATCGCCCTCAGCACCTTTTATCTCGAGCATTTCTTTTTCTGATTTTATTAATTTTTTCAGAATCTTTACAACCTCATCATCTGAAAGCTCCTTTTTGTCGAGTCTGCCAAACTCTCCCAGGATCACACGAAGCGTATCTTTTTTCTCTTCATCTTTTGCTTTTATGGCAGCAGTTAAATCACTTTTGATTTGTTTTTGAAGATTCATTTTTTACCTTTTTTTGTCTTTGATTAAAGCGTTGATTTGCTCACATACCAGAAGATCGGTTGGAAACGCCATTTCTTTCGGCAACTCATCCGGAGGGAAAAATTTCGCTTTACTGGCATCGGAACCGGCTTCAAGTTTGCCGCCCGTGCATGTCCCCAAGAACCATATCCCCACGGTTTGGTTTTCCAAGTCATGAAAATTAGAATGAACGGCAAAAACAGGCCCGACATCCACATCAAGTCCGGTTTCTTCTTTGAACTCACGCTTGGCCGCTATCCGAATGTCTTCATCGTATTCTACATGCCCGCAGGGGATGCACCACATCCCCTCATAAGATCCGTTTCTTTTTACCAAGAGCAATTCATCATTTTTTAATAAAACAACCGCTACTCCGACGGTTGGATTTCTATAATGAGTCCATGCACACCGATCACAATACAATCTTTTTTTGTTACCGTTCGCTGTTGCCTGTAATCGACGCCCGCAAAATGGACAGAATTTGAACTTCATATTTTTACCTTTACCTTTTGCGTAACCGTTCACGGATTTTTTTAAAATCATAAATTCCAAATTCCAAACCGGTTCAAAGTGATTGTTTTTTTGTTTGGGATTTTGAATTTTGGTCATTGTAATTTGTTTGTTTTTTGTAATTTGTTTTTTGTAATTTCCACTAACTCAATCACTCGATGAACGGACACAATTTTGCTTACCTTGGTTTTTCTATACCGTGGAGACATCCCCCGCATCCCCCGGTTAATGATACCATGACTCCTGTTCAACTTTTTCCCTGTATTTTTTTAACATATACCGCTTTGGGAACGCTTTATTAGATAAATAACCGAGAACACTATCTATAAAAGAATTATATACTTCTTCAAACACAGTTTGTTTTTCGCTTTCCTCCACAAAAATTCGGTCTCTTTTTTGTTCGAACAATACTTTTTCTCCGAGAACCTTTTTGATTTCATCCACGCCATCCATGGATTTTCCTTCATCGTTAATCAATGCTTCGACAACCGGTATTTCCATTCGAACAATCAATGATATCAACCATCTGTCTCCAGATAGCGGTCTTGAAGCATCATAGAAATTCAGCGTCATACCGTTCTTTAACTCCATGGTTTTTATAAGTTTTTCTTTCATACAACATCCTTGTTTTTTTCACATTAAACAGATAAAAATTATTAAGAGACCTTCTAACAATTCTTGATTTTTTTTGCACTAGTTTTGTTTAAATTTTATATGTAACATTTCAATAAATTATGGGGCTGGATCAATCGGATTATTTCATACACCGGAACTTATTGACAAGTTTATTTTTATATTTGCCACCCAATCGTTTTTATTGCTATAATCACATTTCAAAGGAACCCTCATTTTAACCGTTTGAAAAATAACAGGAAGAATCAGATGAAATATCTACCCATTGATAACAGACTGTTTATTGAAAACAGAAAAAATTTCGCCGCTAAACTCAAACCCAATTCCATTGCTGTTTTGAATTCCAATGACATCATGCCCACCAGCGCAGACGGCGTAAGATCCTTTATTCAAAACCCGGATATTTTCTATTTGAGCGGGATCGATCAAGAAGAGAGCATGTTGGTAATTTTTCCGGATGCCAGACAAGAAAAACACAAAGAAATCCTGTTTGTTAAAGAAACCAATGAAAAAATTGTCACATGGGAAGGGCGCAAATATTCCAAAGAAGAAGCCACGGCGGTATCCGGGATCAAAACAGTTTACTGGACCGGAGAATTCGAAACCGTTTTCAGACCGTTGGTGTTTGAGGCTGAACGGATGTATTTGAACACAAACGAGCACCAGCGGGCGGATGTTACCGTGGAGACCAGAGATGCCCGTTTTTTAAAACAGTGCAAAAGATTATATCCGCTTCATAAATACAAAAGACTGGCTCCGATTATGCAGGACCTGCGGGCCGTCAAATCCGATTTCGAAGTACAACTGATCAAACATGCCTGCAAGATTACTGAAAATACATTTCAAAGGGTGCTGGGCTTTATACGACCGGGTGTTTGGGAATTCGAGGTTGAGGCTGAAATTTACCATGAATTTTTAGCCAACCGATCCCGGGGACCGGCGTATACACCCATTGTTGCTTCAGGTCCGAATACCTGCATTCTGCATTATGTGCAAAACAATCGGCAGTGTAAAGATGGCGATTTATTGCTTATGGATTTCGGTGCGGAATATGCCAACTATGCCTCCGATGTAACGCGTACGGTCCCGGTAAACGGTAAATTCACCGATCGGCAGAAAGAGGTTTACCAGGCGGTGTTACGGGTCCAAAAAGCAGCCGTTCAAATGCTCAAACCGGGAAATACCCTTGAAGAATACCAAAAAGAGGTCGGACAACTTATGGAAAATGAGTTGATCGGTCTGGGATTACTCGATTCTGAAACGGTAAAAAACCAAAACCCGGATTCTTTGCTCTATAAAAAGTATTTTATGCACGGCATATCTCATCATCTGGGGCTGGACGTTCATGATTTGGGAAATAACTACGGGAAGTTTGAACAAGGTATGGTGTTGACTTGTGAGCCGGGTATTTACATCAAAGAAGAAAATGTCGGAATTCGACTTGAAAACGACATTCTGCTATCCAAAGACGGCCCTGTGGATCTCACAGGAAAGATTGCCATTGAAACAGAAGAGATTGAAGATTTGATGAATGCATAACAGATTGATAACACCATATTTTTTATTCGTAAACAAAATTACCCCGGGATATCCATATGAAAACCGTCCGACGCAGGTTGCAGATATTTTTAGCCCTTTTCTTACTGATTGCCATAAGCGGAACGTTCGGCTTTATGGTGTTAGAGGATCTCACGTTTACGGAGGCGCTCTATTATAATATTGTTACGATGTCCACGGTGGGATACGGAGACATTCATCCCACCAAACAAGCCAGTCGTATGTTCGCCATATTTTTAATAATCATGGGCGGAGCAACCTTTTTGGGCGTCATTGCAAATGCTACTGAAATACTGTTACTGAAGCGAGAAAGACAAAGCAGATTGCGAAAGGTGAATATGGTCCTCGGCCTTTTTTTTAGCGAAGTCGGGCATGAACTTTTGAGTCTTTTTTCACGCAATGACCATAAGATTGAAGCGATAAGAGAGAATTTCCTTGTAAATTTTAGTTGGACTGAAAATCGTTTCTCAACTGCCCTCAAAATTATAAAAAAGCATGATTTAAGGGTTGATATTGGCAGGCTACCTTTGGAAACTGTTTTTGAGTTGTTAAGCAGTAAAAGAAAATTTCTTGTCGGGCTTTTGGAAAACCCGGTTCTGATTGAGCAGGAAAGTTTTAGTGAGGCACTGCTCGCTGTATTCCATTTGACAGATGAATTGAGTTGTCGAGATAATTTAAGCGACTTACCAGAGTCTGACAAAAACCATCTTTCAGGAGACATAAATCGCGCCTACAAGAAACTGGTTGAGCAATGGTTTGTTTATCTAAAACACCTCAAGAATCAGTATCCGTATCTTTACTCGTTGGCAGTAAGAAAAAACCCTTTCAACCCCAATGCAAATCCGGTTGTTGTACCTCGAGGAGAAGGCGATTGAAACTAATGCAAACGGATACTGAAAAAGACAAAGTAGAAATAGAGTCACTGCTTGTTGTGTCGGGAGATTAATAAGGGACTTTTCTCGAGAATTCTTTTTTTTGCTTCATCCCGGGTAATAACCTGTCCCTCGTTGTTTATCAGTGTATTGTCATCGATAACGAGAAGTCCCAAATTGGTCATTACATCCCGTTTGTAATCATACCGGCATTTCATTTTTTCCAATTTATATTTCATGAAGATCCAAATAAATCCGAAAACGGTAGCCACGGCAAAAACCACCCCCGAGATAATAAAAACGTAGTGAATGGCTTTTCCCCCTATTTCTCTTGATAATAGGATGAAGGTGTCCAACTTGGAAAAGAGTATCGAGCCTATGACCAGTAACAGCAGGCCCAGCAGAAAGGGCGCCTGACGAATGCAACTCATAAGCAGATTAAAATTATTCAAATATTTGTTTTTCTCATCGCCGTTTTCGGTTAATATGGTGTTTTGGGGAGTGGGGTTGCCGAAGATAAATAGATTAAAGGCAGTTATACAGATACCCAGAAGAAATGTTATGGCGATGGGTATCAAGAAAGATGCAAGAAAATAATATTTCCATGGAAACGGAATACTAATGGGTTTAAGTTGCAAAAGAAAACAAAGAAAAAAAATGATGATTTCAAGAAAAAAAATCAAGCCGATGTAAATTTTTATAAATCGTTTTAATTCAAAATTATTAAAAAGAGTGGCTACGCCTATATATTTATTTTTATCTTGTTCAGACATATACTCCTCCAGCTTTTTTTATTCATATAACAAAAAATTAAAAAAACGGCAATAAGATATCAAGAAAATGAGTAACATCTCAATAAATTATGGGTCCTGCTGGTGATAAAATCTAATATGCCTGGCGGGTTGGGCAGGTTGGTAATCCTTAAGCAAAAACAGCGGTTCAGAGAAGTTATCATTTAAACGAAGGACAGTGCACGGGGGGTTGATATTGTGACGGATCTACTCATATTTTGTTGTTTTATTTTGTTGGCAATTAGCACATTGTTGTTAATAGTTGTCCTGATAAAATTAAAAACAAATGCAAGCTCGGGAGTCGAAGAGACGGTTCGCAAGGAACTTCGATTGGGCCGTGAAGAATCAGCAAAAGCTGCGAAAGATCTCAGAGAAGAAGTCTCTGCGGGTCAGAAGTTTTCCCTGGACACAATGGTCAGGACTATCGGTGAAATGAGCAAATCACAAAACGATCAACTCAACTCAATCGCCAGACTCATCCAGGAACTTACGGAATCCAACCGGACGGGAATCGAAAAACTGCGAACTACGATTGACACACAATTAAAACAACTTCAGGAAAGTAATGAGAAAAAACTCGATCAGATGCGGGAGACGGTTGACGAGAAACTGCAAACTACGCTTGAAAAACGGCTTGGACAATCCTTTAAACTTGTCAGCGAACGC
>JAFDEW010000188.1 GCA_019310125.1 Deltaproteobacteria bacterium
CTGAATCCGGAACACAAAAAAGCAGAAAAAAATATTAGTAACGCCCGAAGCTTGTTAGAAATATTAAAAAAGGTCAAGTAGTCTTTCCGAGTCAAAATCCCTGGAAAAACTGGCGTGCCCGGTGGAATCCCCTCTAAACACTCCATAACGAAATTCCACAGGGCAGGCACTTAGGCAAACTTTAGCTTACGCACGTTATACAACCTCAACGTTGCAAAAGTCGAGGATGCCTCAGATCCGCGGCGTCAAGGTTGAAGCCGTAGCCATTTACTGCGAACCCTTGACAACAAAGGAGATGGGGTATCATCGGCTTTCCCATGGGGTAAACAACACGGTGAAAAAAGATTCCTTTTTGGATATCACTGACAGTTGAATTCAGTATATTGGCAATAAATGAACACAACGCTATGGTTTAAGCCGTTACCGCATTATAAATACAAGTTCTGATCGCCTTTTCCATGGGGGTTTTTGCATATCCGCCTAAACTGCCTCCCATGCCGCCACTGCCGGTAAGTGCGAGAAGTCCACCGCCAATATTGACACTTTTTCCCTCACCTTCTACGCGGGTTGCCGCTAAAACTTCAGACGTATGAGCATCAACGATACGGATATCCATGGCCATGGATGATTTTTTAAAAGCACCTCGGGCAGCTCCAAACAAAGCGGAAGCTTTACCAAGCACTCCGCCCCCAAGTCCGCCTCCTCCACCGGAGCTCGCCGGATCCCACCCGGTTATGGCGGCCATAATCAGCAGATCAGCCCCCTTGATTCCGCCTTTTTTAATACCGCTCTTGTCAGCATAACCTTGTCCGGTTAATGCCATTTCCTGTTTAAGCGCATCAACATTCATACGCTCCAACACCCGATATCTCTTGCTCTGAACCATAGCGGTGGTCAACATGTCTTTTAAACCGGCCATATACCCTGTATTCCGCTCATGGCTAACCGTGTACGATTGTCCGCCGAATCCTGAAATCTTAGTCGTACTGCCGCCCCCCCCAACTTTCCATTCGAATCTGGACACAGCGACTTTGGCTTTCGGTCCACCATACGGTGGAAGTTGCATTTCCTCTCCGGTATCTGTTTTGGCGGTCGGCTTGACCATGCTTTCCATACATCCGGATGTCATAAAAAAAACCAGCAGCGGAATCAGAACAACTAAAGATAATCTCTTTTGCATTGCAACCTCCTTGATTAATTTTGTTTTTATGATTTATGATAAACTTCGAAACTATTTTGTTTTTGTTTGTACAGTTGCACGGAATAGAAAGAATTGAGAAAGTTTTAATCCAAAGAAATTTGGCTGTCAATCAGAAATATAGATACCAACGGTCTTAGGACCGAGATTCTCTTAGTCCTTGAATTCATCTCAACTCCACTTCATAACCTGCCATATTCAGCTTGTGGGCTATTTTCTCAACATGGTCAGGACCGCGGGTTTCGAGTTCCAAATCGACTCGTGTGACGTAAAGGGGCAAATTTCGTGCGCGACGGTCATGATAAACATGTAAGATATTTGCCTTAAGACCGGATATCAAGGCCAGTAATTGTACCAAAGAACCGGGGGCGTCGGTCAAACGCACCCTTATGCGCATGACCCTGGCACTTTTTAATAACCCCTGACTCAGAATGCGGCCTAACAAAGGGCTATCCACATTCCCTCCGCTGATTAAAAGAACGACTCTGCTTCCCCGGGGAACCGTCACGGAGCCGTTTAAAAGCGCCGCCAGGGGGACCGCCCCTGCGCCTTCGGCCAGTATCTTTTTTCGTTCCAGAAGCAACAGAATTGCCGCTGCAATCTGATCTTCATCCACCAACACCACATCATCAACACACTTTCTTATAATATCGAAATTCAGATCCCCCACCTGTTTAACACTTATCCCGTCGGCTATGGAGTGATGGGAATCGACATTCGTAATTTTCCCGCTGCGATACGATTCATAGGCCGATGGGCAGGCTGCAGATTGAACGCCGATAATTTTAACATCCGGTCTGATTGATTTTATTGTTGAAGCTATACCCGAAATAATACCACCGCCGCCGATAGGCACAACAATTATATCGGTCTGTTTGAGATCTTCCAGAATTTCCAAAGCCATGGTCCCCTGACCCACAATAATATCAGGATCATCAAAGGGGTGAATAAAAGTTTTTCCTTCCAGAGCCATTTGTTGAGCTTTTTTAATGCATTCTTTCAAACTCTGACCCTCAATCACGACCTCACCGCCATATCCGCGCGTAGCTTCTTGTTTTGTGATGGAGGCCCATTCAGGCATGACGATGGTTGCCGGAATAAGCGCCTGCCTGGCAGCCAGGGCAACGCCTTGAGCATGATTTCCTGCAGAGGCCGCCACCACGCCTCCGTGACCTATTTCATCTTTGTGGGTCAAAATATAATATGTTGCCCCTCTGATTTTGAAGGATCCGGTTTTCTGAAGATTTTCTAATTTGAGGTAAATTTCTCCTTCAAACATTTTACTTAAGGAAGGTGAATAGACCAGCGGGGTTTTAATAACCCTTCCTTTAATCATTTTTGCGGCCTGATGAACATGCTCAACGGAAATCATATGTCTATCCTTTCCTGCTCAACCCTTTTTCAACCCATCGATGTAGCTTCTCAATGAATTATGGATGGACACTAGTTAATACACCAGAACTTAATGAGAATTTACCCATCAATTTGACAAAATCCGAATTTTATTCTATTTATTTATTGGTGTGTATGCAATAATTGATTTTATTTTTCAATGATAATCAGTAACCGTTCACAGGTTCAGGGTTCAACGTTCAGGGTTAAGGACAAAGAAGGCATTGAAGATCCGAAGTCCTCGTTACAAATGTTCATTTTTCCAAGTAATTGCCAATTTAGCTTCAAATTTTGGATTAGGCTTGGCGAAACTGACGCTTTTCTCGTAAATACGCGTCTCAAATGCAGTCCGGAGACGAGAATGGAACCTTGAACCCCTGAACCTTTGAACCCGTGACGCCTACGATAGTCACTTAATCCGATAATTTAACTATATATTTTTAACCATATGTTATTTATATTATAATACTAACTCGTGTCCATCCAGAAATAGTAGATTTTGGTTCCCGGCAAGGCCCGAGCGAGTTTTCAACCGCAGATATAGTGCACTATTTCGAGGATTAAAAATAAGCGAGAACGCCGCCGGGGACCGAAAGATGCTGTTTATGGATAGACACAAGGATATGCTTATGAGATTCACCCTTTGGCTTGAAAAACAATTACTTGAGGCTGTCGATTTTTTCTATGCGAATCTACCGCAGCCCATCCCCGATAGGCAGCTATTGAAACAGTGTAAAATTGTTTCACATCGGGGAGAGCATGATAATATGACGGTTTTTGAAAATACAATCGCCGCATTTGAACGAGTAAGAGAAGCCGGCGTGTGGGGAATAGAATTTGATGTCCGCTGGACCAAAGATCTGCAACCGGTTGTTTTCCATGACAGGACCCTTCAAAGAGTGTTCAAGTCCGATATAGAACTCAACAAGGTAACCCTTGCCGAATTAAAAGAACAGTATCGATTGATCCCTTCTCTTTCCGAAGTAATTCAAAAGTATGGCAAAACCTTACACCTTATGGTTGAGATCAAGGAAGAAGAATATCCTGATCCTGTATATCAAAACAATGTATTGAAAGATCTTTTCGATCCGCTGACGCCTCAAATTGATTTTCATTTCATTTCTCTGCGGCCTGAGATGTTCATGTTGATCAATTTTACACCTTCGTCAACATTTCTTCCCAGCGCCCGAGGCGCTTTCGAAAAACTACCGGGGAATCACAGGGCACTATTTTTTAATCATCGACACCATACTGAAAAACCACCATAAGCAGAATCAACGCGTTGGAACCGGGTTTATTGGTTCTAAAAACTGTTTATTCCGTGAGCTAAACAGGGGGGTAAAATGGATTTTCTCAAACAACGCGGTAGAACTTCAAAACATATGTAATTCGCTTCTGGAGCCCAAAACCTGCCAGTAACCAGAAATCGGTAATCAGGAAACAGAGGGCTGAAGACAGGGGACGGGGCTCAGAGGTTCAGGGTTCGGAGGTCAGTGATAAATTAAACGGTTGAGAGGAGAATGAAGCTTGAAGATTATTTTTAATTTTAGGCATTTTAGATCATTTTAGGCATTTTAGGCATTTGAAATGACCCATATCAGGGCAAACATATTTGAATCCCAATTTAGTAAGAGCGCTTCACAACGCCGTATATTTCTTTCCAACCGACTGAAACTTGTGCTTAAGCGCCCGTAAGCCCGAGCCGCGCCGAAGTTATTAAGAACAATTCTTCGCTAAATTATCCCATTGACTTTTTTAAGTCATCATTTCATTCGGCTCGGGCTAACGCGTGCTAAAACCCTTCAAACAGTCAGTCGGTTTCCAAGAAAAACACGACGTCGTTCCGCTCCAACGAAATCAAATACGTTTACCCTGCAACCCATATCACTAGAAGTGTTTCAAAACCTTCAATCAAGTTCAAAGTCAAGGCGGAGCGAGGGATTCACACGCAGGAATATATATAATATTTCGAGTATTGAATCCCTCGCTCCAACACAGAAATTGGGCCTGAGGGGAGGTTTTGAAACCACTTCTACAAATTTGATGCAAATTTAAGCTGATTTTTGTTAATGGTCAGATGAAGTTCCGGCTGAATGAACTCGTGATGTTGTTCAATGAACGGTATATAGACCAAGAGATAACTTTTTGGTTTTATTGTTATATCACTGAGAGTGGGAAGAAGGTCTTTTTGGGGTTTCATAAAACTGGCCAGATTAATCGTAAGGCTCTCAATGGCTTCCTCAATCGGTAACGTTACTGGGTGAAGCGGATCGTCAGGTAGTTCCCTGACCAGTTCTTCCTGTGGTTGTGCAAGGGTTATATTGCGAGCAAGGCGAAGAAAAACCTGGGGCCTGACCTTGAAGGCCATGGCCCAAAAACAAAATTCCACATCTTCCCATTTTTTCTGAACGGCTTTCGGTATATTGGCAATCCTGGCCAAATCCGCATACGAATTGAGCGTTATGCCGGTTACATCCGCCTTTATACGCCAGAAAGGCAGATACATATTATTTTTCTCTTTTGCCGGCATAAACCCGAATTTCAGTTTTTTAAATCCATTTGCAGCCGGCCTCCAGACCGAATTGCAGTTCCTGCAGTTCAAAACCAAAGCATCTCGCCGGCCTTCTAAATCCCATCCGCAAGCCGGACAGAGCGTGGGGATAAAATTGATTCGCCCGCGGGGACGTCCGCCCTGAAGAAGTGTTGCATCAAAACCATCCGGCAGTACCGGCGAAACCGGCTGGTTCAAAATGGCGTCAAACAGTTTATCCTCTGCATAGAAAGGAGAATAAATAAGACTGAGCGTTTCACCGATATGTGACTGGTGATAAATCGGTTTGGGTAAAGAAGTGCTGAAACGGCGCTTAAAAATATCCATCACATTGTTAAAGGGCCGGGTCGGCTTCAGAAAATATCCCCTGCTTTCCGGCACAACAAAATTAAGTTTAAGCGCCTGACTGCGGAGCCCAACAGAGATTGGAAAATAACCGGATTCCACGGCCTGGTGACTGACATCTATAAACCTGTGTTTTATGCCACTTTCCACGCACGAAAAAAGCATGCCTTTAAATCTCCAGTACGGGAAAAACACCAGATTTTTATTCTTCGGGGCAGCGTTGGGGAGCATATAGCGGAAAAATTTGTTTTGGAGCAAATAAGATTTTACACGACAGAACTCGCAGGCAAATAATCGATCGGTTTCTTTCAGAATAGCAGGCGCCCCGCACTGGGGGCATTGATGTTCGATCAGTATCTCAGACATGTTCCGAATAAAAGTCAATTACATTACTTAAACAGATGAGGCATCGTGGAATTTTTCTTTTAGATCCCCAAATTAAGCGGAATGAATGATCAGCAACGAAATCGTACACTGTTTGAATGCATTAGGAATCGTTGCGAAAAAACAGCGCTTTTATGAATTCGTAATTAAAAGATAAAAAATGTTATCTCCCTAAACTATTTATTTAAAGATTTATACACTGTTTTTTCGTTACGAGCCCTTATGTATGAGTTTGTACGATGTAGTTGCTGATTATTTATGGAGCGGTTAAATTAAAAAAACACCCCAATCCCTCAAATAGATAGAAAAACTATAACACGTTACCTTACTAAAAAAATTGATATTTCAGGTATAATATAAATTTAATGTTCTGGAAACGTAACTTGTCGGATCTTAAAGCTTCTCCCCGCACTGGTTACAGAATGTCGACTCGACAACGTTCTCACTGCCGCATTTTGAACAAATCTTTGGCTTTGGCTTTTCTTCTGCCGGATGGCCGCAGCGTGAGCAGAACTTTGCGCTGGGAGTCAGATTTTTACCGCATTTTGTACATTGTTTAAAAACAAGTTGCTGGTGACCGCAAAAGGGACAGAATTTTGCATCCGGGGGAATTGAATTGTTACAATCCGGGCAGGATACCTCTTGCTGGGTGCCGGATTGCCGGGATTGGTGCTGTGCTCCGGCAAAGTATTGGGAAAACATGGCCGGCATCATCAATCCGAGTCCCATTCCCATGCCCGGGCCCGCACCCCCCTCGCCTTCCGAAGCTTTCTCCATGGCCATGGCCGCTTTCATCTGCATGAGTTTATTCATATCCTTGAAAACTCCCATACGGCTCCGGTCGTCGATGGCCTGCTGAACCTCGGGCGGGGGAGTGATGGCATTGATATACAAATGGGTAAGTCCGAGACCGAAGTGGCTAAAATCCTTCCGGAGACGCTTTACCATACCCTCGGACAGCTCTTCGTATCTTGCCGGAAGGTTCAGGATCGAGTCGATTGTCTCTCCCATGTAATCGTTGAACCTTGAGACAATGACACGGTTTAGATATTCTTCAATCTCTCCGGTGGTATACATGCCTTGGGTACCCACAAGGTTGTTTATAAACAACACCGGTTGCATGACCTGAAGGTTAAACACTCCAAAAGCCCTTAGCCGGATCAGACCCAGCTCGGAATCCTTAAATGCCACCGGGTCGCGGGTCCCCCATTTCAGGTTTGTGAATATTTTTATATTTACGAAATAGACTTCCGCCCTGAGCGGGCTGGTAAGTCCCCATGGCAGGCTGAGAATTTTTGTTAAAATCGGGATGTTTGCTGTTTTAAGGGTGTGTCGTCCCGGTCCAAAAGCATCTATGGCCTTACCCTGATAAAAAAAGACGCCCGCCTGGCTTTCCCTCACCGTAAGCTGAGCCCCGTATTTGATTTCCCCGGAACCTTTCTGAGGAAGTCGGTGAACAAGTTCCTTGCCGGTATCGTCGAACCATTCCAGATTTTCCAGAAAAACAATATTGTTTGTGCCCATAGTTACCGTCTCCCTCTAAAAAAATGAACGTCCAACATATTAAAAGATGAACGTCCAACGTTGAACATCGAATAATGATGTCGCTCCGCTCCTCAATTTCATTTGTTTTTTAAAATCTGATATCAAACCACGAATGACTATTTGTTTTTCTTTTCAGCCCTCCGGGGCGTAGGCCCCTACGGGCCGGAGGCCGTTTTGATACTCGTAAGAAAAATCTTGCCCTTTGTTTTTGTCTTTCATTCCAAATTTTTACCCCGTGAAACTTTTTTTCTATTTCACTGGGGCGATGTTGGACGTTCGACGTTCGATGTTCATCTCTTAGTATGTTCGATGTTCATCTTTTCTTCAGTCCATCCGGAGAAAAAATAACCTATCACTTCTATAGAGAAGGCCCTAATTACTCTCCTGTTCTCCTTCACTACTTAACAGGGTTTTGTCGTCGGGGGACGGATCCATTGATGCCCCTCTCCTTTCGGAAGTCTCACCGATCCCCGGCAACAAACGATCCTTTCTCAACAACAGATCGTTCTTTGCCATCTTATCTACACCATCCGCTGTGATGGCATACCCCCCGGTATCGGTACGCACAATCCATCCTTTTTCCTTGAGATACCAGAGATGAAACTCCATATGATGCTGGGGACACCCGAGCACTTTCTCAAATTCCATGATGCCCATTCCCGGATTCAACGCATCCTGTCTGCGTGCAACATATAGCAACGAAAGAACCCCTTGACGGATCCGTTCATCCTGCTCAAAACCGTCGGACTGTGACGCTTCTTCAACGATCTTCCATCTCTCCGTACGCAGCTGCTCGTATTTTGCATCAAAGGCCGCCCGTTTTTCAGGGTCGGAAAGGACTTGGTATGCTTTATAGAGCACGTTGAACTTTTCGGCATTCCCGGTTTCAGCATTATCGGGATGATATCGTTTCGCCAGTATCCGGAAAACTCGCTCGATCATCTCCGTATCGGCGTTGGGACTTATCTGTAAATCTTCATAGTAATCGTTAGTGGATACATTTACCATAAATCAACTCCTTTGATTTTTTATCAAGTTCGCTTCGTCCCGCCATGAATTGTAGCATTCCTTTAACAGCTTGCGCGTCGCATCGCTGACCTTCAGGCGTTTAACGTCCTTAAATGAGGCCCAGCATACGTCAGTGGCATCATCTCCGGGTCTGAGTTCTCCGCTCACATAATCTGCCGCCAGGTCCACAATAACATAGTGAAACAGGATTGCCCCGTTTGTGTCACGTTCAATTACATCAAATGTATATACAGGCTCTCCCGCCTCTATGGTCAGGCCGGTCTCCTCCCGTATTTCCCGTTCTGCCGCTTCCTGAAGGGTCTCTCCCAGTTCAACGCATCCTCCGGGAATGGTCCAGTGGTTTTTAGCAGGCGATTTGCCACGCAGCACCAGCAAGACCTTGCCTTTATTAAAAACAACGGCGCCCACTGCCACAAGTGGACGGTTGGGATAAGCGCCGTTAGGTATGGTTTTCGGGTTTTCCATTGGCTATCAGAGGGTTTTAGCCTCGACTTTCGCTCATTTCAGAACTCCTGACCTGTATATGTAATTTCAACGTTATATGAAGGTTTAGTCGTAATTTCAGATGCAACAATTTGAACATCGAACATCGAACGTTCAACGTCGAACGTCGAATGTGGAAGGCGCTCCTGCCCGCCATCGCGAGCCGTACT
>JAFDEW010000189.1 GCA_019310125.1 Deltaproteobacteria bacterium
GGCGGCGTTCTCGCTCGTTTTCAATCCTCGAAATAGCGCGCTATGCCTGCGGTTGAAAACTCGCTCGGGCCTTGCCGGAAACCAAAATCTACCATTTCTGGATGGACACTAGTTATACATATGAGAAATTCTAGAATTTATCTAAGTTACAGATTTTTTAATAGCAATTTGTTTTTGTCGTCATCATGGAAGAATGGAATGCTGGAATATTGGGGGCAAGGGCCAAACTGATCCATTTTAACTGTAAAAAACTCCTTCAAACCCATCATTCCATTACTCCATTACTCCATTATTCCAATTGGGGCGAAGCCCCTAAGTTCTAAAGTTGTTACCTGACATCGACGGGTAGAATTTTGAATCTCCATTGGGATTAAAGTTCCAAAACGTCGCCGGGTTTCATTACCGTGACCTTTGCCGAGGTCTCCTTCTCAACGTTGGCGGCCCAGGCATGCGGATCCTGTTTGATCATATCAAAGGTATCATAGTGAACCGGAACCACCTGCTTGGGTTCTATAAGCTTGACGGCCCGCAGGGCATCGTCGGGTCCCATGGTAAAGTTGTCACCGATGGGCAAAATGGCCAAATCGATCCCTTCTTCACCGATAAGTTTCATATCAAAGAAAAGCCCGGTGTCACATGCATGATATATTTTTTTCCCCTGTATGTAAAACAAAAAGCCACACGGATTACCGCCGTAAGATCCATCCGGCAGTGCGGATCCGTGATGGGCAATAGTTAATTTCACACGGCCCCAAGGGTAATTAAACCCCCCGCCGATGTGCTGGGGATGGACGTTTTTGATTCCCTGGTTTACCAACCAGTTCTGAATTTCAAAATTTGAGATTACCATTGCGCCGGTTCGTTTTGCAATTTCGATGGTATCCCCCACATGATCCCCGTGACCGTGTGAAACAAGGATATAATCCGTCTTGACATCATCTGCTTGAACAGGAGCCAGGGGATTGCCGCTAATAAAGGGATCTACCAGCAATTTGGCTGTGTCGGTTTCAATTAAAAAACAAGCATGCCCGTACCAGGTAATTTTGAGTGTCATTTGGGACCTCCTTTTATAAGACCTGAATTAAGCGATTTTTTACTCGATCTGCACCGATCTCTTGCGCATCAAGGACCCGCGAAAATCCTCGACATATCCACGGGTATGCCTGCGGTTTTCGCGAACCCTTATGCATCAAGATCTCAGCACATCTCTTCGCAAAAAATCGCTCAACTCAGGCAAGAACCTTTTTATCATCTATAATATGAATAAACAATAAACATCTTTCCCAACCATCTAAATTGTTGGACATATTGAGCAGTTAGTGATATATATACAATATTACATTAAATTATATTAAAAAATCCAACCGTTAAAAAAATGATTGTAAGTTCTCAATAAGTTCTGGTGTATTAAATGGTGATATTGAGCCGAATCCATAAGTTGTTGAGATGTTACAAATGATTTGCCAGATATTTTTATGAATAATCCGGTACAGGCGCTGAATATATATTTCAAAGAAATGTTTACATTCTTTTCAAAACTCTCTGTCCTGAAAAACTTACCCCTTAAAACTTATTCGATAGAGTTTCCCTTGGATAAACTGATTCCGGGTGTGGATAATATTCATTATGATGTTCATCTGAGCCCCTCATTTTGCACATCCGCCAATAAAATTATACGCCGGCTTCTTGGCAAACATGCCGGTGTGGAAAAGCTTTTGGGCATAGATGGAACATCAAGCCCGGTCACGGAACGAGATGACTTCAGACATTTTTGCAAAGGTGTATTGCAAGAAGCGATTAAAAAAGCAAAATCAGACTCCGAAATCCAAATCGACCTTCTGGCTCAGATTGCCATTGTAAAGATGTTAACAGAAGAAATTCAACATCAGTTTAAAGAATTGATAGATTATCTTAACAATTATGCGCGAAAACTAAACGCTGTTGCTCAAAAATATGAAATATCAAGAAACCTTAGTCTTAGTAAATACATAGAGATAAAAGAAAAACTGTCTGATATCCAACAGAAGAAGAAATGGATTTTGCTTAATGTGGGCCAAGAACTTTTCGGGGATTTGCTTGATATTCAGCGTAAAGACTTAAAAGAAATGCGTGAAGCAATTTTCGAGTTCGAGTTAAATCTTCCGGATGATGTTTTTTCCAACCCCATACTCCATGTAGAAAATCCATTTGATGATTTCTTTATGATAGATGAATACATATTGATGGGCCATCGTCTTGAAGATCCGGATAATTATAATAGGTTGTTATTTTTAATAAGAGGTCTTTTAAGAGATATTATCTTAAAAATTTTCTTAAAAAATTTGTCTGCTTCGGAACGATCAAAACAAAGTACAAAAATTTTCAACCAAAAAATTGAAAAAACAGAAAAATATGATCCCAATACCCGCTATCAGGAAATAGATGTCTGGTTAAAACGCATTGAGAACATCGATATTCTGTTCAACAGTTTTCAATCAAAGGAGCAACACACCCTCCTAAAAACACGAGATGCAACTAAAAAGGAGCTGAGCAACTTAAAGAAGCAGGCAAAACAACAAGAAAAACTTTTAAACTATATTTACAGAAAATTTAAGAAGGCAGGCCTTATTAAAAGAATCACAGCTGGTTATGAAATGCAGCCGATTTATCTTGACTACTGCCCTCCGCTGGCACCCCATCAGGTCTTACAGTTCCTGACACAGCCGAGACAAAGACGGGCAATTGTAAAGCAGTTTAATCGATTAAAAGGATTTTATGGTAAATCGTTTTCCCTGGCGCCCCTGAAAAAAAGAATAATGCATCTGAAACAGATTACCACACGGGACAAAAAAAAGCATTTGATACGATTTCTTAACGGTTTTGCCCGGTATCACAGAGATTTTCAAAATTTTACGATGCTTAAAAACGCCATGGATTCTATAAGTCTGGTTACGGAAAAAAAGATTGTCGATCTGTCTCGCGAAAATCGTCTCCTTTATGAGTTTTTACTGCCCGACGAAAAGATACACGAAGTAAAGCTGATCATTAATCATGTGATCATCAAGGCAGATTTGCGAAACTCCACGGATATTACCTCCCAGATGAAGAAAAGAGGATTGAATCCCGCATCATTTTTCAGCCTTAATTTTTTTGTTCCCATAACCGGAATCTTACGTAAATATGATGCCGAAAAGCTGTTTATTGAGGGTGATGCCATTATTCTGTCGATAATCGAGCACAAAGATACGCCCAAAGGACAGTATTGCGTTGCCCGTGCCTGCGGACTTGCGGTCAAAATGCTTCATATCGTGCAGCGATATAATGAGCATAGCATCCAACACAACCTCCCGATACTAGAACTGGGAATCGGCATTTGTTATAATGACGGTTCTCCGACGTTTCTTTTTGATGAAGACCATCGAATTATGATCTCACCGGCCATTAATACCGCTGACCGAATGTCGAAATGCGCAAAACCATTTCATAAATCCATATTCAATAATAACAGACCGTTTAACCTCTACGTCTATAAATTCTCATCAAAAAAAGATTCTATTGCTGCAACAGATGATATGTTATTCCGTTATAATGTAAATGGTATTGAATTGAACGCAGATGGTTTTGAGAAACTGTCAAAAGAGATACATCTAAAAACAATGGAAATTTCCATCCCGGACCTGCAAAAGGAGAAAGTTAAAATTCATACAGGAAAATTTCCTACAGTAACAGGAGAGTATCAGCGTTTAATCATACGGGAGGCCCGCATTCCGGAAGTTGTGCCTGATGAATTACGTGTTATCCGGCAGACAGATCAAAAATACTATGAAGTGTGTACCCACCCGATGCTTTATAAGCATGTAGAAAATTCGTAACCCAAATCCGGCATTAACTTTTATCGAACACTGCTTATATAAACACAACAAAAAGAGACCGTTGAAAGCGGGATTTTGTACTGGAAGTTTTATCGCTTTACATTCCCGGTCTTGTTGAAGCCTAATAGCCACACCGGGGAGTGTTGAAGGGGCACTCTCAGCAAGGCTGGGGATATTTGGGTCGTTGGGCGGTTATCTGATTGACAGCCCCCATATCGTTCAGTTTGCGCTGGAAAGGATTGCGTTTGTAAACCGGATCTAATTGGAGATCCGGTGTTTCCACAAAATCACTGATCGGGTCGAAAAGGCATGTATTGTGCCGGTTAAGGACGCCGCTACGAAAGACAATTGCCGAAATATGACCTTCACCGGTTGCCCGCAGGCTCATGATAAAGCGCAAGCTGCCTTTTTTCAGATGGCTCTGATCAGGATGGGGAACAATGGAAGGGTTAAAAAGAGCGGCCGATTCAATAGAGTACTCCTTTGTAAAATAAGCTCCGATGAGGGCCCTTTGAACATCACTGAGCTTTGCATCCCGGGGAAGATAATCCTTCACCTCATTCAGGTGCCGCTCAAAAATGTGCCCGATGTCTTCGTGCCTTCCGGAAAAGCCAACCATTATTTGTGCAATTAATTTTTTGGCCGCTGTTTCAGACAAGCTCATTATCCGCTGAATTATTTTTGGGATGCGATACTTCTCATCGGGAAGATGAAGACGGGTGATTACCCGTGATGTATCCCTTACGATCTTATTTGGTTTTCTTTTAACTTTCAGCCTTTGATGTTTTTTTGCTTGCATATCATTGTGTCCTTAACGTCGATTGAAATTTTATGCGCTGCATCGAAAGTCTGTTCATCAGGACAGATTTTCAATTCCAGCCTATCCTCGAAAGCGTATTTCGATCTGTTCATAAAACGAAGGACTGATGACTCGGTCCGCCCTCAGCCGGAAAGGATAATCTACAACGGCGGACGGGAAACCGAAAGGCAAACCGATACCAGATCATCGATCACGGTCGTACCGGCGCACATGACCGTATCCGCGCCGCCCCCCCTTTATCGGTAGGGGCAATATTTCACTATTCTATAATCTCCAGGACTGTGCGTTTTTTTGCCTTGCCGGAAGCAGCGCTTAAAATGGTCCGTATGGCTCGAGCAGTCCGGCCCTGCTTGCCGATTATCTTTTTAGCCACCTTAAGTTCTAATACCAAGACCTGTTCACCCTCCACCTCCAAAGCCGCTACCTGTTCCGGATGGTCAACCAATGCCTTTGCTATGCGTTTGATCAGATCTTTCAAGGCTATATCTCCTTTGTCGGCAGCTGAGAATTAAGAAGTATCTTTATAGCCATATTTTTTTATCGTTTAATTTGGCAATCATTTTATTGATTTTACAGCAATTCTGTCCTTTGAAACCAAATCATATTGCATCCGGCCTGGACTGGTGTTATTTTATATACCCTGGAGGTAATAATGAGTATTCAAGTGGACAGAGAAAAGGCCGTAGAAGCTGCAATGACTCAGATCGAACGTCAGTTCGGAAAAGGTTCTATCATGAAGCTGGGCAGCCAGGCTGTTCTCGATGTGCCTGTAATACCGAGTCTGTGAAATTTTTGGGCCGGAATCCTCCGGTAAAACAACCCTTGCACTTCATGCCGTTGCTGAGGCCCAAAAACAGGGGGGAATTGCAGCCTTTATAGACGCTGAACATGCTCTTGACATCTCGTATGCCCGCAAACTCGGTATAAATTGTGACGAGCTTCTGGTTGCCCAGCCCGATACAGGAGAACAGGCCCTTGAAATTACGGATATGCTGGTAAGGAGCGGTGCAATAGACATCATCGTTATCGACTCAGTCGCGGCCCTTGTTCCCAGGGCGGAAATCGAAGGAGAAATGGGAGATCATCACATGGGGCTTCAAGCCCGGCTCATGTCACAGGCCTTAAGAAAGCTGGCTGCAATAATTAGCAAGACCCTGACCTCGGTTATTTTCATCAACCAGATCCGCATGAAAATAGGAGTTGTATTCGGGAACCCGGAGACAACAACTGGCGGAAACGCCCTTAAGTTCTATTCATCTGTCAGGCTTGATATCAGGCGTATCGGCACTATCAAGGAAGACCAGCAGGTTGTG
>JAFDEW010000190.1 GCA_019310125.1 Deltaproteobacteria bacterium
CGTACGTTAAATGGATACGAAATGCAGCACAACGCAGAAGTTGGACTTTTTACGAGTTCATCAAATACTATCTCAAAATAAAGGGGGGCAATGTTTGGGTTAAATTGAATCTGCGGCATTATCCGGAGCAATTTCTTTAGCCCTTTTAAATTTCTCGGATGCTTCTTCCTTTCGGCCAAGGCCCAACAATGCCAAGCCGCAGCCGTACAACGCAGGTACAAAGTCAGGCTTGACTTCCAACGCCTTCTCAAACTTCTCAACAGCTTCTTGGTATTGCTCCAACTCTACAAGAGCCACTCCCCAACTGCACCATATGTCGATATTTTCGGGTTGTTGTTTTATCACCTCTTTAAATTTCTCAATTGCCTCTTGGTACTGTTTCATAATTATAACACCTTGTTCGAGCCTTTTTTTAGTTTTTCTTCCAGTTCCGCAAAAAGATCCCTTTGCTTTTTTGCCTGTTTGGCCTGAAAAGACTCTATTTTCTGAGTAAAATCTTTTTTGGAATTCTGAAAGGCTTTGAGGGATTCTTCAAGCGTATCCTTTTTTTTGGCTTTGGGAATTTCTTCTATTTTTAAGTGGTTTTTGATAAAAAGGCGAGCCCCAAAGCCACCTTCAACAACATCAACCACCCCAATTTCTTTAAGCTTTTTAAAGATAAAATTGCCTTGTTCCAGAGTAAAAGATATGATCCCACAAACCTGATCCATAGAAGGGGGCGTAGAATTCTGGTGGTTAAGAATCCTTATCGCTGCGGCAACGAGATGGGCATTAGAATAAAAATCCGAGTGTTCCATGATAATTGCAAAAAAAACGGTTCAAAATTCGTATCTAAGATCAAATAATAAAATAGCTTATCGTATTCCTGCTTCTTGACATAGTAAAATTAGAAGAGTAACATTTATTCTTATCTTGTCAAGCCGCAAAAATCAGAATCTCGTCGGATGCTGCAAAAACCATGAGATAAACGCCAGTGGATAATTCGTACCCGTCGCAAGAATAACCCATAACCATTGAAGGAGTGTAACATGACTGAGATAATTGATGTAAAAGCCAGGGAAATACTCGATTCAAGAGGAAATCCCACAGTTGAAGCAGACGTGTTTGTTTCCTGCGGCGCTGTGGGACGCGCGGCAGTTCCTTCGGGAGCTTCCACAGGAAAACGTGAAGCCTTAGAACTGCGAGATAAGCGATCAAAGCGGTTTGGCGGTAAGGGCGTTGTCACTGCCGTTAAAAACATAATAGATAAAATCGGACCTGCCGTCCGGGGTATGGATGCAGCAGATCAAGGTACATTAGATAAATTCATGATCAAACTGGACGGAACGCCCAACAAATCCAAGCTGGGAGCCAATGCAATTCTCGGCGTATCAATGGCTGCCGCACGCGCTGCTGCCCTGGCCTATGGGATGCCTCTCTATAGATATATTGGAGGAATTAACGCCAGATGTCTTCCACTTCCCATGATGAACATCATAAACGGGGGAGCCCATGCCACAGGAGTTTATGATTGTCCCTGTGGGTGCAAAATCCATCACTCAGGCCGTCCAGATGGGAGCAGAAACCTTTCATAGCCTGAAAAAGATACTTAAAGACAAAGGGCTCAGCACTGCTGTGGGGGATGAAGGCGGTTTTGCCCCGGACTTTGAATCTCATGAAGAAGCCATAAAATTCATTATCAGCGCAATTGAGTCCGCCGGATACAAACCCGGAAGCGATATCGGGATCGCCCTGGATGCTGCTGCAAGTGAGTTTTACAAAAAAGGAAAATACGTTCTGAATTCAGAAAATAAAAAGCTCAACGCCGAAACGCTCGTCGATTATTATGAAAGTTTGGTTGAAAGGTATCCTATCCTTAGTATAGAAGACGGTCTTGCCGAACAGGATTGGAAGGGCTGGGAATTGATGACCGAGCGGATGGAAGGATCAATCCAGATCGTTGGCGATGATATTTTTGTAACCAATCCCAAGCTGCTCAGGAAGGGGATTGAAAAAGGGATTGCAAACTCGATCCTGATCAAATTGAATCAGATCGGGACGGTTACCGAAACCCTCGATACCATTGACATGGCCGAACAGGTCGGCTACACCACGGTGATATCTCACAGATCGGGTGAAACAGAAGACTCTTTTATTTGCCACGTTCTCAGATGAAATACTCTAGGTTTCTTTTGTATCAATACCTGAAAAAATCTTTTGTCATTTCTTTTATCGTTGCGATAGTAATATGTTTATATGCACCGGCAAATGCCTATGTTTTGCCCGGACCTTATATCCTGAAACTGATGACTCAAAATCTTGGGAAAGCCAAAAGCCTTCTGGTTTCTCAGACATTGGTGATTCATGATGACACGTTGCAAAAAAGCGGGGTTGAACTCAGCGAAACCTTAAGGTATGTTTTCCCGGAGATGTTCCGTTCGGACACGTTGTCCGAACAGGTTCACAGAATTCATGTGTTATCAAAAGGCAAGGCCGTAACCGTTATTGACGGAAAGTTTGCCGATGAATCAGATAATCGTTATGATTGGTATAAAAACGTACTTCTTTTCAAACCCGGGAAGATGCTTCAAGACAAGCTTTCCCTTCTGGGTGTGGATGTAACGGTTTCAAGCCTGGGGCGCTTTCAGGGAAAACCGGCATATATTTTGGGCGCCCGATATCCGGATGAAACCACTCCCCAGGTATGGCTGGATAAGGACACATTCAGACCGTTTCGCTGGATAATGACGAGCAAGGATGGGAAAAGCCGGGAAAACAGTTTAGAGGTTCGGTATCTCGAATGGCAAAAGGTTAAGAATACCTGGTATCCCATGCGGATTGAGTTTTTTATGGCCGACATTCTCGTACGCGAAATTCACGTGCAAAATATAAAGGTAAATCCTTCTTTTTCAAAAAAGCTTTTTGATATAACGCATCTTAAATCTCTCTATCCTCAGGGTCCTCCTGCTGAACAGGAACAAGAAAATAAAAAGGATCTGAATGAAGTTCAAAAGACTATTGAGGATTTTAAGAAACTATATGAGTAAGTTTCAATCCTAACTCTGAGACCTTTGAAAAACGTTCAATTTTGCCTGTCCAGTTAAATCCGTATTTAATATTTAACCGGGGTTCAAGTCCAAGGAATGCGAAAATTTTAACCGCAGGAATACTTTGAGTATTTCGAGGATTAAAATTTGAGCATGACGCAGGAATTGAGTAAAAGGGGATGTTTTTCAAAGGTCTCATCTGAAGCTGAGGCAGCATATGGGTCATAAAACAAAATTTATATTTGTAACCGGCGGCGTGCTTTCATCCCTGGGCAAGGGGCTTGCTTCCGCAGCAATCGGAGCACTTCTAGAAAGCCGCGGACTTAGCGTAACCTTACAAAAACTCGACCCTTACATCAATGTAGATCCCGGAACCATGAATCCCTTCCAGCACGGAGAGGTCTATGTCACGGATGACGGCGCAGAAACGGATCTGGATCTCGGGCATTACGAGCGATTTACCAACGCCGTATTGGGTCGCGACAACAACTTTACCACCGGAAAAATATACCATTCGGTCATCACCAAAGAACGCAGGGGAGACTATCTGGGCGGTACGGTCCAGGTCATTCCCCACATTACAGATGAAATTAAACGATGTATCAAACTTGTAGCCAATTCCGTGGATGTCGTGATCGTAGAAATCGGCGGAACCGTAGGAGATATAGAAAGCCTTCCTTTTCTGGAAGCCATACGGCAATTCAGGGCGGATGTGGGCAAGGAAAATGCCCTGTATATTCATCTTACCCTGGTTCCGTATATTGCTACCGCAGGGGAAGTTAAGACAAAACCCACGCAGCACAGCGTAAAGGAGCTCCGCAGCATCGGTATTCAGCCGGATATCCTCCTCTGCCGCACAAACAAATACCTGCCCCGGGAAATCAAGGCAAAAATAGCGCTATTTTGCAATGTAACGGTAGATGAGGTGATTACCGCCAAAGATGTGGAATGTATTTATGAAGTTCCACTGGTATTCCACAGGGAACGCCTGGATCAGAAAATTGTGGAAAAGCTCAACATCTGGACAAGAGCACCCCATCTGGATAACTGGGAGAGAATTGTCAAGAGGCTCAAAGATCCGAAATCGTCTGTGACCATTGCAATTGTAGGCAAATATGTGGACTTGACTGAATCCTACAAGAGCTTGAATGAGGCGCTCCGTCACGGCGGAATTCCCAATGATTGTCGGGTAAACCTAGAGTTTGTCGATTCGGAGAAGATTGACGAAAATAATTGTAGAGAGATTGTCGGAGACGCCGACGGCATACTGGTTCCCGGAGGCTTTGGATCTCGCGGGATTGAAGGGAAGATTTGCACTGCAAAATATGCCAGGGAAGAAAAAATTCCGTATTTTGGTATTTGTCTCGGAATGCAGATTGCCGTCATTGAATTTGCACGCAACCTAGTAGGCTTGAAAAACGCCCACAGCCAGGAGTTTGATAAAAATACGCCGTTTCCGGTGATATATCTGATGACGGAATGGTATGACGACAAGACCGAAACTTTGCAAAAACGGGATATAGCCTCGGACAAAGGGGGGACCATGCGCCTTGGCGCTTATCCATGTGATATAAAAAAGGACTCCCTTGCCCACACAGCATACGGAATTTCAAGCATTTCTGAACGACACCGCCACCGGTATGAATTCAACAATGCCTTTAAGGAAAAACTTGAAGAAAAGGGACTGGTCATCAGCGGTACCTCACCGGATGGTGAACTGGTTGAAATGGTCGAGCTTAAAGACCATCCCTGGTTTCTCGGATGCCAATTCCATCCGGAATTCAAATCTCGGCCCATGAATCCTCATCCCTTATTCCGGGAGTTTATCCGGGCATCATTGGCGTATTCCAAAACCCGTGCCTGATTTGTAATAGTTCAGCCACTAAGGCACAAAGGCACAAGGAAGTGGTATGTATTATAACCATTAATCAACGGACTCATCTATTGCCGAGGAAATTGCAGATGCGGCATATTTAACGTGCATCTTATTAAAAATGGCATTAAATAAATTATATTATAATCTTTGGTGTCTTCGTGTCTTTGTGGCTGAACGTTTACTTTTCTTTTAGAAATGTTAGGGCTAAAGATCTCGGTTCATCCTTCCCTGCTTATACCCTTCCAAATCTACCGCCACATGAGAGAACCCGATTTTCCTTAATTTCCCAACAATCGTCGATCTGATCCTTTGATGAAGAATTCTTTCAATATCGCCGGGATCCACCTCTATTCTGGCAGACTTATCGTGCACTCTTACTCGGCAGGAGGTAACACCGAGGCCAAATATGACCTGTTCCGCCTGTTCAATCATTTTAAGTTTTTCGGTTGTTATCTGCGTTCC
Organism: Deltaproteobacteria bacterium; assembly: GCA_019310125.1. Lineage (GTDB taxonomy): Bacteria > Desulfobacterota > Desulfobacteria > Desulfobacterales > UBA11574 > S5133MH16. The sequence goes on from JAFDEW010000190.1 coordinate 5,365, forward strand.
ATAAGGAATTCTGGTGGCAAGGCAGGACATGGGCGGCTTGTTCCAGGTGTTCAGGTTCATCTGTTTTGAGAGCGTGCGGATATCATTCTTGGTCAACCCTGCGTCCACCATCGGGGCCATGATGTTCATCTCACGGGCGGCGTCAAATCCGGGACGAAAATCTTCAAGATCATCAACATTGGCGCCATGGGCCACATATTCTATGTTTTTTTCCCTTGCGATCTTCAACAAATCTTTAAAAAGATATTTTTTACACAGATAACATCTTTTCTTTGTATTGGCCGTAAAGTCGGATCGGCTCATTTCCATTGATTTTACAAATATATGCTGAACTCCCAGCTGTTGAGCAAAGGCTTTTGCTTCCTGATTTTCCCTTACCGGATGAAGCGGGGATTTTGCGGTTATTGCAACCAGATTCTTTTTCAACGCTTCATGGGCCGTTGCCAAAAGAAACGTGCTGTCAACTCCCCCTGAATATGCCACGAGCAGAGAACCATAACTTTTTAAGATTGAAATCAGATGTTCTCTTTTTGTTTTTAAGCCATTATTCATTTACTTTACAAACCGTGAGATAGTGTCCCTGAATTTCATCGATAAAAAAATGTTTACAAAGCTTATGTATTCTTATATACGGTATTTGCTAATTTATATATATAAAATTATAATCAATTTCAAAGAGGTTTTTTATGGGAAAAAACAGTTTGCTTAAATCGACCGCTAAAAAGAAAAAAAAGACAAAACCAAAAGCAGCCGCTAAAGCAAAGGGAACTCCAAAAGCCAAGGCTGCTGTAAAAAGAAAAGCCGCTCCAAAGGCCAAGCCCGCTGCAAAAACCAAGGCCGCTCCCAGAGCAAAAAAAATAATCGCCCCACAAGCTAAAAAACCGGCGCCGAAAACAAAAAAGAAGCTTTCAATGAAAGAACTCATTCTTAAAAAATTCGACACATGGAAACCCGATAAGCTCTATACGGTTAGCCCTGATGAAAAATATCTTAAAGGTTTTGCTGCACCGCCCTTTGTCTCAGGATCAGAACAAGAGATCCTGCGGATCAAGGAGCTGCTGCTGAAAAAATTTGATTTAGCGGAGATTAAGGCCGCTGGCGAAAAGGCCGCTGCCGAAAAGGCCACTGCCGAAAAGGCCGCTGGCGAAAAGGCCGCTGCTGAAAAGGCTGCTGCCGAAAAGGCCGCTGCGGAAAAGGCCGCTGCCGAAAAAGCTGCCGCCGAAAAAGCCGCTGCGGAAAAGGCCGCTGCCGAAAAGGCCGCTGCCGAGAAGGCCGCTGCTGAAAAGGCCGCTGCCGAAAAAGCCGCTGCCGAAAAAGCCGCTGCCGAAAAAGCCGCTGCCGAAAAAGCCGCTGCCGAAAAAGCTGCCGCTGAAAAAGCCGCTGCCGAAAAGGCTGCTGCCGAAAAAGCCGCTGCCGAAAAAGCCGCCGCCGAAAAGGCTGCTGCCGAAAAAGCCGCTGCCGAGAAGGCCGCCGCCGAAAAGGCCGCCGCTGAAAAAGCTGCTGCCGAAAAAGCTGCTGCTGAAAAGGCTGCTGCCGAAAAAGCTGCTGCTGAAAAGGCCGCTGCTGAAAAAGCTGCTGCTGAAAAGGCCGCTGCTGAAAAGGCCGCTGCCGAAAAAACTGCTGCCGAAAAGGCTGTTGATGAGTCTGACCCTATGGACAAGGCCATGAAATATCTGGTTGCAGCGGTTGTTATTCTGGTTGCACTGATTGTCGGATCCAGCATGATCAACAAAACCAAATATTATGTGAATGCAAAACAGGGCGCACTTGAGATCTGGCAGGGAAGATTCGCTCCCATGGGTGAAGAGCTTCTGATCACACTTCCCGGAGTTCAGCTCCCTGAAACCACAAAAGCTGTTTATCTTAAAAAAGATGTATTTCCGATTATTTTCAATTATTATGTGGAAAAGGCGGATACCCTGCTGGAAGTTCCGGGCATGCCTGATTTTGAAGGAATCAAGAGCTATTTATGCTGTCACATCTGCTTCCACTGAAGCTGCTTTTAATCGCTTAAACAACATCGAACTGATGATTCTTTTCTACAAGGCGGATGTGGCCGCCGACAAGGCAACCCTTTCCAGCCTCAAAGACGCAAAGCATTATCTTGACCAAGCCGCAGGACTCGGTACAAATGATCTTCAGGCGGGTATAATCACTCAAAAGATTGATGCGGTGAATAAACAGGTTGCGACCCTAAAAGCAACAGAAGAGGGAGCAAAATCTGCGGCACCGGCACCTCCGGCTCCGGCACATACTGCCGAATAAATTCGTTATAACCCATCTATACAAAAAAAGCGGATAGCAGTTATAAAACGGCTATCCGCTTTTTTATTTTATAGAAAAATTGTCAGTTTTATATCCCACATTCCGCACCCTTTTTTGAGCATATAGTCCATTTTAATATTCAATGATAACAGTGGGCTGAAGCACTCTTGAGTAGCTTTGATATGCCCAAAGTATGTTTTGAGTTCATAAACTCAATGGCCCAAAGTCCTGAGCAACGAAAATCAAAAATTGTTACGCGATATGAAATTATTGATTTTAATTGATTTTTTCCCTGTATTCAATTATAGACCTTCAGAGCTTTTTTAAGCAGGAAGAATATCGGGAACGCCCCTTGATTCTCCTGTTGTAGTGACCACCTGCTTGACGCTTAACAGTATGTCCGATAACTTAAGGACGTTCCCAGCCTGAAATTTTCAAACAATCATATAATATCGCCGTTCTAAATGTTCGAGGCAGAAAAACGCATAATTTCAAAGTGTTCCGAAATACGTCCCGGATTATCGATGAGGGGTTAATTTAAGTTCTTTATAAACGGACCCAGGAATCGTGAAAAAGTTGTAAATAATTAATAATTAAGATGGGATCCTGATGTTTTCTCTTCAGGTGAAT
>JAFDEW010000191.1 GCA_019310125.1 Deltaproteobacteria bacterium
GGCTGTATGTTGCCACGGATTACCAGACCCTGGGTCTGCACCTGGTATTTGTGTCCCACCCAGAAGGCGAATCTTCGCCAAAAGCCCAAATCTGTGCAGTACCTGTTCAGCCGGGCGGTTCAGGCCATAAAGACCGGCAGGAAAGAAATGGAATCTGAATTTATCCGGATTGTTTCATGAAGAAAAAAAATGGGTCGGACAGCTGAAAAGGAAGTAGTTAGAGAAAATTTATTCCTGGATTTTTTAAATTGCTCGTGTCATAAAAAAAAGTTAGTTCGCTTCGCTCACAATTGGAATGATGGAATATTGGAAAACTGGAATATTGTGTTCTGGGAAACTGGGAAGTTGGGTTATGGTAAAATTCCCTTTGACGGGAATTAAATAGAGGAATGTCAGCTTCTATGAATCATTATTCCAATATTCCATCATTCCAATATCCCATATCCGATTTAAAAATATAATCCTAAATAGTACCTTTATTTTCAATAAATTCTAGAATTTTAGAGAGATCATAAACTGGGCGGTCGATATTTATTTAAAATAAATTTTTTTTACCAAGCCGTCAATATTGAGGTGTTTATGAAGAACCTTTTTTCTTTTCTCGATAAGTTATCGGCAAAACTCGGTATCCATGCGACGTATTTTCATATCCTGTTTAAGGCTCTGGCCGTGGTAGCGGGCACATATCTTATTTGGTTTGTTCTAAAACGCGTCCTTGCCTCTTTTGAGAAAAAAACAAAAAAGACCGAATTTATAAAAATTAATATTCAAATCTTTGCTGTTATCCGAAGGGCGCTTCTTTATGGTCTGGTGCTTGCAACCGGCACGTATCTCATCAGACTTTTTAATATCATTATTTTGGAAAAAATCTTTCAAGCATTCATGATTATACTCCTGGCAACTCCGGCAAAAGATAGTCTGTTAATTGTATTGACCTATTTTGAGAAAAATTTAGTAAATAAAACAAAAACCAAAGTGGATGATATTATTTTCGATCTTCTCAATAAATTTTCAGGTGCTATTATTTATGCGACCGCTGCTATCCTTGCGCTAGATATTCTGGGAATGAATGTCATGCCCTTTATTGCCGGCGCCGGCGTGGCCGGTATTGCCATCGGCTTTGCGGCCAAGGATACCTTGTCCAACCTTATCGCCGGGGTGTTGCTCATTATCGATCGTCCGTTTGAAATCGGCGACCGTATCGAAGTGTGGAGTGCTCCCGCCGGAAGTGCGACCTGGGGAGATGTTATCGGTATCGGCTTGCGCGCCACCAAGATCAAGACGACCGACAATATTGTGATCATTATTCCCAACAATGAAATCATGAAACGGGATATCGTCAACTACACGATTATTTCAACAAAGATCAGGGTCCGGATTAATATCGGGGTGTCATATGATGCGAATATTGAAAAAGCAAAGGAGTTAATCGTCGGTGTCGCAGGATCACTGGCCTGGGTTTCAAAAGCCCCCCCGCCCAAAGTGGTTGTGAGAAATTTCGGAGAATCTTCGGTAGATCTTCAGCTACGGGTATGGATTGATGATGCCCGAAAGCGTATGGATACGATTTCCAGTATCACCGACAAAATCAAGGGGGTTTTTGATAAAAACGGAATTGAGATACCCTACCCGAAAAGAGACATTACCATAATAAATAAATCGCGAATAGAATCAGGGGGAATCCAATAACCCGCCTAATAAACTTCTTGATTTCAAAGCTTATTAAAGCTAATGTTAAAAATTTGGCTAGAGTTAGGGATTTAAAATTCAATTTTTTTATCACATGATACCCGTATGAAAATGACAATACATGAGGTTGCTCAGTGCCTCAATCTTCATGTGCGTACCATAGAACGCTGGATACGCCAGGGAAGAATCCCCATACAAAAAACCGGCAACGGCTATCTATTTAACGAATCTGCTCTGAAAAAATGGGCGAAAATGTATAGACTGCCGTTTTCAATGCCCGAAAAACTTAAATCTCGGGGGTATGAAGAAAGACCCGAAAATCTCCTCTACGCCATGAAGCGTGGCGGGGTGTTGCACGATCTTAAAGGGGATGACATGGAAACGGCGTTGAAATCCGCTGTTGAACATATGCCTGTTTTATCCAAAACCTCAAAAAAAGAACTTTATCGACTCCTGCTTGAAAGAGAACACCTTACATCAACCGGTATCGGCAAAGGGGTTGCCATTCCTCATCCCCGAGAACCGCTGTCAGACGTTATGAATAGCCCGATAATAAGCACATGCTTTCTTGAAAAACCCGTAGACTTTGGTGCAGTGGATGACCGGCCGGTGTTTGTTCTGTTTATTCTTCTAAGCCAGTCTATTAAAATTCATCTCCATCTTCTTTCACGGTTTTCTTTTTGTATTCGCGACAATTCATTTGTGGAATTTTTAAAAACATCCCCTGATGAAGCATCGTTTTTTGCAAAAATAGCTGATTTCGAAAAACAACTCGATCGAGCAGAAACTTAGGTATTGGCCATATGCGCATTTTTCAATCCTGGCGCTACCCTGCAAACTGGACCATTTTTCGGTTAGACGATCGTCTGCTGCTCATTTTGGCGGCTATTATTGTGGGCAGTTGTAGCGGTCTGGCCTCCGTGATTCTTAACCGAGCACTAATGGCCATGTTCAATTGGTTTCATCATTTACGCCATTACTGGTGGGTCTTTGTGCTGCCGGCGACAGGCGCTGCGCTCTCTTCCCTGTTTCTGGAAAAAGTCGTTAAAGAAGGGGCCGGACACGGTGTGCCGGAAGTTATTTACAGTGTATCGCGTTACGGCGGCCTGCTCAGGTTCCGCTCAAGCTTTTCCAGGCTCATATCCAGCGCGCTTACCATTGGCAGCGGAGGCTCGGCAGGTCCCGAAGCCCCGGTTGTTATCAGCGGTGCGGCGATCGGGTCCAATATCGCGAAATATTTTTCCTTAAATGACCGTCAGCGAGTAACCCTTGTCGGTTGTGGAGCGGCCGGCGCAATATCTTCCATCTTCAATGCGCCCATTGCCGGAATGGTATTCGCCATTGAAGTGATCATCGGAGAATGGAAATCCGTAAATATTGTTCCCATTGCCATTGCGTCGGTAATGGGTACTGAAATCAGCCGCATCCTTCAGGGAAACCAGATTGCTTTTAGCCACCGCCTGTTCAATATCAGCCATATGGACATTCTTGCCTGCGTTGGATTGGCGATATTAACGGCTGCCGCTTCTATTCTGCTCACCCGGCTGCTCAGATCCATGGATAAAACAGCAAAGAAAGTGCCGGCCCCTTTATGGATACGGGCAGCTATCGGCGGTTGCGCGGTTGGCCTGATCGGTCTGTTCCTTCCGGAGGTCCTGGGCAAAGGGTACCATGTGGTTCAAACTATGATCGAAGGTGATTTTTCACAGGGGCTTATCATTGTGGGACTGGCTACCCTCGCAAAGATTGTTGCCACCGCATTGACCCTGGGTTGGGGGGGATCCGGCGGAATATTTGCGCCCTGTCTGGTCATCGGAAGTCTTGCAGGATTGACGTATCACCATGGTCTTGTTTTATTATGGCCTTCTGTAACATGGGTAAACCAGGGATGCTTTGCTTTGCTGGGAATGGCGGGTCTTATCAGCGGGATGCTCCAGGCGCCGCTTACCGGAATCTTTCTTATTGTTGAGATTACCGGAGGATATGAAGTTATCCTGCCGCTGATTATTGTATCTGCCGTTACCACAAGTCTTTGCCATTATATTGAACCGGCGGCTTATTATATGAAAGAACTCGTAGAGTATGGTCATCTTCTCAGACCCGGCACTGATGCGCGGGTGTTGTCCGATCTTAATATTTCAGAACTTATAGAAAAGGACTGCATTGCCGTTACACAAAACATGCTGCTGCGAGATTTTATCAAGATCGTCAAAAAATCTCATCGAAATTATTTCCCGGTGGAAGATGAAGAGACCGGTCATTTTATGGGAATCATTCATTTGGACGATATTCGGCAGTATCTCTTTAATCCGGTCATGTATGATACCGTATTTTTAAGTCAGATCATGAACACCCGGGTTGAAGTGGTCAATCCTGACGACGATTTGGCTGATGTTATTCGCAAAATGGATGCGAATCATCTATTTTCAATGCCGGTTGTCGTAAACAACAGGTTCATCGGTCTGATCTCAAAAGGGAATCTGCTGGATCAATATCGCAAAGAGCTTATGGTTCAGACGTGCCAGTCGATTTGATAAAGATTATACAAAGGAGAGTCAAATGAATCACCAACTCCTCCATATTTTTCGAAACAGTCCTCTGGGCAGGGAAACGCTACTCCAATCGATGTATTTTTCCAAGCAGGTAAAAGTCTCCCCGGTTATTTACATCCCAAAGTCCACTAAATTTTTAATGTATTTTGAAAACGATGTGGTTCAGATTGACCTTGACAAGTCGTATCTTATGTCTCCGGACACCGCCTTGGAACACGCCACGGAACTGTTGGAACAAGCAGGTATAGAACCCAGGTTCTTAGATCCAAAGCATTATACCGCCTCAACCCTGCCGGATATCCATACGAATTTCGACTACATGAGCTGCCCTCGCAGCGTTAGCGACCTGTCTTCAAAAATCGGTCTGGGTTACATAGGGGGTCGGGTCAGGCGCATCGTTAAGTCCGCACAATTTCCGGTTCTTATCACCAGCCCGGTTTATAAAGAGTGGGAAAGTATCGCCGTGTTTTTCGGCGGTTCGGTCAATGCGTTCAATGCCCTAAAACTGGCATTTCGGTTATGCAGAATTTCCGGTATGCCTCTGGATGTTTTTACCCTGGTAGAAAACAATTCACAGGAATCATATGAAAAGCTTATCACGGATAAAGGTCTTGAAACGGAAATGAGCCGTTATGTGAATAATTGGCATTTTTTAAAAAACAGGACCCTTGAAGAAAACCTCTATGATGTCCCTCATAACGCCCTCGTTGTTCTTGGCGCATATGGTCACCATCCTTTAAAAACTTTTGTTTTTGGGAGCAAAATGGAAAAAATTCAGTCTACCATATCTAACAATCTTTTGATCGTAGGTCCGAATTACACGGCTGCCATATAGGCAGGGCCACGTCATTTAAACAGGTAATTGCTTGGAATAAAGAAAGTTACTGGCTTATGAAAATCATGAAAATTCCAAGCACCAAAATACAAATCTCAAAAAAATATCAATGACCGAAATTCAAAATTCAAAACAGATAGAATGACGGCGAGACATCCAATAAGTGATTGAAATGTTTTGGTCACGCGCAGCGCAGGCGCTTGCGCCGCGTGTTGGAATTTGTAATTCTGATATTATTTGTAATTTGAGTATTGTGATTTGGGATTTTAGTGCTGTATCCAGGAAAACAAATCACTTCTATCTGAATCAGGTGTCGAGACCTTTACAAAACGATCA
>JAFDEW010000192.1 GCA_019310125.1 Deltaproteobacteria bacterium
CGCTTTGCTGGTAGGCAGAATAACCGGAACACCGTATCCGTCAACACGCTTTGCCCATTCGATCGCATCTGCGCCAGTGGCTGTCCGTCCCCCATCAATATAGACTTCATAGCCTGAGGGCATGGCCTCGTTTTGATCCACGTCGATGGCCACCGTCACCTTCTCGGCGCCCAGCGCTTTGACCATTTCTTCGACCAGTTCAGGCTTCCGAAAGGCGGCGCTGCTGGTCGATACCTTGTTTGCGCCCGCGTTTAGCACCAGCTCTGCCGATTTCACATCAGATATCCCGCCGCCAACGGTAAATGGGACTGTAGTGACCTCGGCGACGCGTTTAACTACGTCGAGCAAGGTGGCTCTACCTTCCACCGTGGCTGTGATATCCAGCAGCGCCAGTTCGTCTGCGCCATTGTCACAATAAGCTCGTGCGCATTCGACCGGATCACCAGCATCTCGAATGTCCACGAAATGGACGCCCTTGACGACGCGTCCGTTCTGCATGTCTAAACACGGCATGATTTTAATTGCTTGATCCATTGTTTACCTCCATTTAAACCGTTTTTCAAACATTTGAATTGGAACTCAATAATTTGATCCCAATTTATGGATAGTTCTAACTTATTAATATTATATAATAGTTTAACAATCTTTCGCTGGTTGCGAACCCTTAAAGCTGGGACCAATTCTGCAAGAATAAGATCATTAATAACAATGAGGTTTTCATCAATTAAGAAATCAAGTTTCTCAGAATTATTTCCAGTCCTGAAATACTCTAACCATATGGACGTATCGACCAATACCGACATTGACGCCCTCTAACGGCGTTCATATCGATATCCAAATCTACCTTGCCCTTAAATGCTTTCAATCCGGAGATCTTTGATTTTTTTATCAATTCTTCTAAGGCGGTAATAATAACTTTGGTTTTTGTATTAATTTGAGTAGCTTTCATAGCCTCATCAATTAAATCTTCGGGTAAATCAAGTGTTGTTCTCATCATTGGCCTCCTTTCTATATGCATAAAATTATCACTTAATGCATATATTGGCAAGCCTTGGCTGAAGGAGCCGCCGAACGGGGCGAGTGAGACGCGGGAAGCGAACTGTAGGAGGTTATTAGCCCGTCTGCGTCCGGGCGCATGTTCTACGCTTTATTTATTTTGTAATTTATCAAAATCAACAAGATCTTGGGGTCTGCCACTTGCACGCTTATTGGTTAAAAGGTCATCCTTTGAAATGAAATTTACTTTGAAAGTGCCAAAGTCAGCAATCACACGATTCTCAAAACATGTTTCAAAGCTAACTCCATCGATAGATGTGAGAATCTCCAATCTCATAGGAGGAACCCCCATTCTGATTACTTTTTCTTTTTTTAAAAACAGCTCTTTATTTAACTTAGGAAGGTCAAATCCAAACTCCTTTAAAGCATTGACCATCATTAATGCATTCTTTTCATTTATAGCAATCCACACATCCATATCACCTGTCGCTCTCGGGTAACCGTGATAGCCTACAGCATATCCTCCAACCACAAGGTATTCAATTTTCTTTGAGTTCAGCAACTGTAAGAACTCTTTGAAGTCTCTCGGAAACTCGATCATTGCCATACATCACCTTTCTCATGAATTCTATTGCTTCAATTCTTTCCATAGGGCTGCGATCAAGCCAATAATTTGAATCCTCGGCTTCATGCAAGTCTACAACTTCAAAAACATCTCTTCGAATCATTTCTTTTATCATTTTTTCCTCGTAGAAAGTTCACAATGTGCTGCGTGAAGGGTAAATAAAATTATGGTAAAAGCTACAGAAACACCGAACCTTGTAAAAATAAAAGCAGCCCGACCTTTCACGTCAGGTACCATTGTGTGGTTCTACCTTTCTCTGCCTTCTCGAACAATATCAACTATTTCCTGTGTTGTTATTTTCGCTTTAATCCATGGCACATCTAATGGCGAAGAAACATTTTTTTCCGGAATCAATGCGAAAGTTCGACCATCTTTTCTTCGAATTAATACTTTGCCTGTATTTTCAGCTTGCTCAAGTACTAAGGCAAGCTTTTGTCTGGCTTCCGAATATGTGTAAACCTGCATTTTAAACCTCCATAATTTCGATGTTTATATTTTGAGCGGCGACCTTTAACTTTTGATCCAATGTCAATAGAGGCGCTTTATGTCTTATAGCACAATCTAAAATATAAGCATCATAGGCATACATGTTGGTATTCTTGGACAATTTTAAGACATTGAAAAAATCTGGTTCAACATAACGTAGAGGTATGCTTTCGAATATTGCCAGCCCCTTTTGGGCTTCATCAAGTGTTAATCTATCTTGTTTAAACATAGCCGAAAAGGCATTGCCAATTTCCCATGGAATGGAACCTGGTCCAATGAGTGTATTTCCAGTGGTAAATTCAATAATTCGGTTTCGTTCGGGTTCACCAACAATAACTGCAATCAATGCAGATGTATCAATTACAATATCCATAATAACCTCCGGAGCACGTGTATTATAGACAATTGTACAATAGTTAAATTATTTGTCAAGGGCTAAGAGGTAGAATGTGAGCATGGACAGCTTAAGATTGGTGAGCCGCGTATTCATCCAATAGTCTGCGAATCATCTTCTGATATTGAGTATTGTATTTTGTAGCCTCTTTTTTAAAAAACTCTACGCTGGCCTTGCTGAGAGCAATAGTAACCTTAACGGTTTCGTCCTTCAGAGCCAGTTCTTCAGGTGAAGGAAGAAAGTCGGAAATGACTTTTACCTTTCCGATAGGCTCATCCGTGTATTTTATTTTCCTTTTCATATATCTTTTTTCCTTTCCGCCAGTATCCGGCGCCAATAATTCTGATTTTGTTTTTTCGATAGGCGAATTTTACGGTCATAATTCCGCCGGCGACTCTGCCAAGACAATAATACCTCTTTTCATCATCGCTGTGTTCGAGGTCTTCTAAAATGACACGATGATGATCCAAGAAGGCAAGCTGTGCTAAGGCAAAGGAGACCCCGTGTTTCTTTTGATTTACTTCGTCCTTAGCGGAATCCCACTCAAAATCAGATCGTTTTTTCATACGATTAAGATACGACGGATCAAGATATATGTCAATATATTAATATGGCTTTTTATATGGTTTTAATGTCCATAACCCACACGCTGTATAGCCAATAGCCCGGGCGACGTCGAAGATCGGCAACTGCGATGATGAGGATGTAGTCAGACTTGAATTGATATATAATGCCAAAGGGGAACCGATTGACCAAGCAGCGACGAGTATTCTTGGACATTGGTGACCATGCCTCAGGGTGTTGGATAATGCGATAAAATAGAAACTTATATTTTAGGGGCGTCACCAAAATCCACACGAAACATGAAAATCACCGATTCATTCGGTGCATTTTTCTTGTTGGATTAAGTGTTGTGCCCCCTGAATTCCGTAAAGGGAGGATCACTTTGGATAGTTGGCAATATTGGGTTTAATGGCCTTGCCAAGCCAATCAATGCTTTTTCCAAGATGGCGCATATTCGCCAAGCCTTCCTCGTCTTCAAGCACGTCCCCTTTATCCAGACCAAAACCCATATTCCAATAAGTTGAGCAGGGAATGACCATCCTTGACATTTGGAACATGTGGTTGATCGTGTCATAGGCATGTGTGGCTCCGCCGCGTCTAACTGCCACTACCGCTGCCCCTATTTTCCCCGAAAAAGCGTTATTGTTAGCGTAAGCTACATAACCTGCCCTTTCAATCAATGCCTTTAAATCAGCAGATACAGCTGCAAAATAGGTTGGGGAGCCCAGAATCATAGCATCAGCCTTTAGCATTTTTGAAAAGATGTCGTTAAATTTATCCTTTTTAGTGGCGCATTGATTGTCTTTAGTCTCAAAGCACTTTCCACAGGCCAAGCAACCCCGTATTGCTGTTCCGCCAACCTTTACAAGTTCTGTTTCCCAGTCAGCGTCTTTTAATTCACTGAGAACCTCCTTTAAAAGTAGTTCAGTATTACCTCTCTTACGTGGACTTCCGCTTATCGCTAATGCATACATAATAATCTCCTTATTTATAATGAATAGAAAACAATTCTGTCTTTTACCACATAGAAAAGAAAATTTTAATCCAGTAGCTCGTCGAGACCGGAATCTCTGTGGACGATCACTTTGTATTTTTTTCGAAACCTTACGATTTTGGGATCAAAATTCTCCATAATATCTTTATATTGGTTATCCAGATATTTTGTTAACAACTGTTTTTCTTCTTCCAGTTTTCGAGAAAGCAAAGAGTGATCCGTCTGTTCAGCGGCACGGCAACAACGCATGAAAGTTTTGAAGTGAATGCGTTTCAAAATCTCCTTGTCCGTAAACACAAAGTGATGATTTGGATCACCCACCTGACTCTGATTCAGAATAAACACGCGCTGCTTCGACTTTTTGTCAAATTCATCCACAAGCCTTTCGTACACCTCGCTTAGGTGTTTCCAGAAACGATGTTTCAGTTCGTCCAGCTGCGATTCCAGGCCGTTGGCATCAATTTTAGGATCCAACAGATAGCCATCACCCTGAGCTTTTCCATGGTTTTTTCCATGTATGAATTCGTGAGGAATCAACTTTTCCATATAATCATTCCCATATTCGTCAAGCTGACAGTAGAGGTAGCCGGCAACCATGCTTAGCACGCCATAGCTGAAAGAGTCGTCTATCATCAAACGTGCCCAGGTTAAATACAGTGACCCTTTATATGGTTTTTTTTCATAATCTTTTTGCTCATTTTTACGGCAGTCTTCCTGGAACGTATAATCATCAAAATCGTAATCATAAAGCGTCTCAAAACTGAGCTGGTTTTTTTGACCGCAGAAAACTTCATTCAAGTAAAAGAAATCTTCACCAATCCCTTTTATGGGAAGCAATGTGGCGTTAAGTTTTGAACATTGCACCTCGTTCATTGCCCGCTTTGCGTCCTCTACCTCATCATCGTTGGAAACAGAAATATCAAACAGCTCTCTCAACAGGAACTGTATGATCTTAAAGGCATCCTCTTCCGGTGTGTCAACGCGGTATTGTTCCTGGCGCTTTTTATCCCAGGAAAAATAATCAGGCACGAACTTTATAATCGCTTTTTTCAATTCCGGCGACATTAACTTCCTCGATTGTTCTTAAATTACTTGCCGTTTTTCTTGTAAAGTTAGGAGATATCAGGGACGTCCATAACTAAGTAAATAACTTATTTATGTAATTGGTATTTATGCTTTTTTACGATCTTTTCACCTCGACTTACAGCGTAGCCTACTCCAGGCTGACTCATGCCCAATCGTTTGGCTATTTCCGTACAGGTCATCCCAATTTCTCGAACAGCCCAGTAACACAACAAATCCCTTGCGTTAACTTGGACCTTGCGCCGGCCTTTT
>JAFDEW010000515.1 GCA_019310125.1 Deltaproteobacteria bacterium
TCTTTACGCAAAGATAGGGATTAGGTTTAATATCCCACATAATGAAACGGCTCAATCTCGGAAAGCTGCTGGGGTGTAAGAGTTTTAAATCCCGATGCTTCAATCAGATCCTTGGCCGGCGCCGAGTCTTTAATCTCTAAAACAAAAACCGCATTTTTCCGACTTTCTATTACAAAGCCATAGCCGTTTTCAACATTGATTTTTTCGGCGCAAAGCACCTGTAACAGTTTGTCCAGACCCCCCGGACGATCCTCAATCAGCACCGCAATAACTTCTTTGAGTTCCACGGGGATGCCTTCTTTGCTCAGCGCTTTATGGCCCTGTTTGGGATTGTCTACGATAAGATTGATTAATCCGGATTCGCCAAAAGAAGTTATGGAGGCGGACCGAATATTGATCTTTTTCCGGGCAAGGATTGATGTAATGCTAGCCAGGACACAGGGTTTGTTTTCTACGGGTATTGTCAGTTGATAAGATTTCATTCCGAAAATATAAAAAAACAATATGAGTGTGTCAATAGGTTTCCGTAAAAGTACCAGGGCAGATTCATTTGATAATACAGGGAGAGCGCTCCGCCATGGCGTATATCTCTTTCCAACAGACTGAAACTTGTGTTTAAGCACCCGTAAGCCCGAGCTTTGCCTGAGTTATTAAGACCTAAACCGAGCGTTTCAATTTTTAAAAGGGAACCAAATCTTTTATTTTTAATGAATTACCTTTATTTATATTTTTAAAATTTGAAACCCTGCGGGATTGCCGATCTTACCGCATCTACTGCGTCAGATGCCGCCCCGCATAGTTAACTATAGCGAAACGACATTTTCCTTGTATCTGCGGCAACCTCGACAATCGCTCAACTCAGGTAAAAAAACTTGTCTCTAAGTTATCTCATTAATTTATTTAGTCATAATTTCATTCGGCTCGGGCAAACGCGTGCTAAAACCCTTCAAACAGTCAGTCGGTTTCCAAGAGAAACACGCCGTGGCTACGCTGCACCGAAATCAAATGCGTTTACTTTGAATGAACGTCCAACATCGAACGGACTGAACATCGAACATCGAACGTCCAACGTTGAACATCGAATAATGATGTCGCTCCGCTCCTCAAATTATTCTAAAATCGAACCAAAAACAAACATACCATAGCTATTTATTTATCTTTTCAGCCGTTTTGATAAACGTAAGAAAAATCTTGCCCTTTGTTTTTGTCTTTCATTCAAAATTCGATGTTCATCTTTTAATATGTTCGATGTTCATCTTTTTCAGTAAACCTTCCACAGTCCTTCCGGCGCAAAAAATGAGTTAGTGTCCATCCAGAAATGGTAGATTTTGGTTTCCGGCAAGGCCCGAGCGAGTTTTCAACCGGAGGCATAGCGTGCTATTTCGAGGATTGAAAACGAGCGAGAACGCCGCCGATGCCGTTTCTGGATGGACACTAATTAGCCTCTGGGATGATATTTTTCATGCATCTTCCTGAGATGTTCCCGTGCGATGTGGGTATAAATCTGGGTAGTGGAAATATCAACATGGCCGAGCATAATCTGAACCGCTCTCAAGTCGGCGCCACCCTCCAGAAGATGGCTGGCAAAAGAGTGCCTTAAACTGTGAGGTGTGATTTTTTTTCGAATTCCTGCTTGCCGGGCATACTGTTTCAAAAGCTTCCAGAATCCCTGGCGGGTCATGGGGTTTCCTGCTCTTGCGATGAACATATATTGGCTAATATGGTTTTTTAAAAGCAGAGGCCTGGCAGTATTTATATAATCGTCGATTTTCTCTTTTGCGCACATACCGATGGGAACAACTCGTTCTTTTGAACCTTTACCCAACACTCTTACAAAACAGGCTTCAAGGTTTACGTCCAGCAATTTCAGGTTTACAAGTTCGGAAACCCTCAATCCGGCCGCATAAATAAGTTCGAGCATGGCAGCATTTCTTTTTCCTAAAGGTTTGTCGGTATCCGGCATATTTAAAAGAAGATTCACATCAGCAACGGTCAGAACATCGGGAAGTTTAAGACCGCTTTTGGGTAGGTCTATAAGCCTTGCAGGATCATAATCGATTATTTTTTCCTGGGCAAGAAACTTGTAAAACCCCCTGAGGGTGATGAGATGCCTTGCACATGATTTTGATCCCAGACCCGCATCTCTTAGAGCAATCAGGTGCTTTAATATTAATGGGGTATCGGCATCAGCGATCTTTTTGACTCCTTTTTGCTTTAAAAATTCAAGATGTCTGGCAAGATCGCTGGTGTACGATTCTATGGTTTTATCCGAAAGTCCTTTTTCGAAGACAAGATAGTTTACATATTGATCTACAAGAATATCTAATGAAGACATAATTTAGTTCGCTTCGCTCACAGTTGGAATGTTGGAATATTGGAACACTGGAATATTGGGTTCTGGGTCTCCGGCTCGGAGAGCCAAGTCAGAGATATATGACTCTGGCTTGGAGTTTTGTGGCTAAAATCACAAATTCCAAGCACCAAATTACAAACAAATCACAAATTCCAATATTCAATGACCAAAACCTTGAATGACGAGACTTTGTTTGGATTTAGGACTTCCTTTTTTTTAAGCAGCTCTTCACAAAATGTAAAGATATTTCTTTGAAACCCTTCAAACAGTCAGTCAATTTCCAAGAGAAACACGCCGTGGCTACGCTGCACCGAAATCAAATGTGTTTACCTTGTTGAGCGCCCATAATGGACAAAATATTACACCATCTTCAATTTTTTAAATTTCACCATTTAGCCGTATCAAGTCATGTGATGCAATTTTTACCTTTCTTTTTTTTATAGCTTTGGTAAACAGGTAAAATGATATTTGCAGGAGGCAAAACATCATGAAAATTTTGGTAACAGGGGGCAAGGGGCAGCTGGGTACCG
>JAFDEW010000193.1 GCA_019310125.1 Deltaproteobacteria bacterium
GGCCAGTATTTGAAAATATTTTCACAAAGGTCCGCGTCGCCGATCCGCTCTACCTCCATCTGATAACACCAGGGAGCGGGATCTGTTTGCTGGTTGATACACTTCTCGTAGATGGAGTCGTTTTCAGCCAGGGCATTGCCAATAAAAAGGGAAAAACCAACCATCACAACAATTAATATCCACTGATAACGCATTTTTTGATGCCCTTTCACATCCCGGCAAAACGTAAGGATATCAAGCCCTAAAGAAGAAAAGCGCCTTGGAAATCAGCAGCCCGCGTCTTTATAATCTTGTAAGAGCTCGTCCAATTCATTCTTATAGGCTTCCTGTTCCCAGGCACTAAACTCCTTTATGGATTCAGGGCGATAGCCCTTTTCAAGATATTGCCGGACGTGGGTCATTTCATGTTTAACCTGTGAGTCAAACATACTTCTCCCCGTGCCCGATTGATAGTAGTCCAGATCATAGGCGTTTCGGACCTGATCGTAGTAGCCGGTTTTACGCGCCGAACCCACATCACCATTGGGGAATTCCATAATCGGTACGGGTTTGCCATTCAAATAACCCATAAGCTTCACCTCCACCACATGGTTGTCACGCGTATCATAGAGCACATTCGTTTTCATGTAGGTTGTTGGCTCGCCGGTGTTACCGGACTCTACGGCTTGTATCTGATTCGGATCCAGGTCGTCGATAAAATCCGAAGCGTCCTGGTAGGTCTCGAATTCCTGGTTAAAAATATACTGGGCTGTTTTCTCCAGGATATCGTTATAAGCTTTATAGTCCTGCTTCCCGAATTTTTCTTCGCAATATCGCTGGAGTTTTTTATTCTGGAAAATTTTTCTGATAATGCGAATCGTGTTAATCCGCTTTTCCAAGACTTCGCAAGGCTTTTCCTTGTCCGTGGATTCGGTGACCGGGATATATTCCTCTGCTTTCCGGATCTGCCAGCTTACCGTGTAGGTTACATTTTTATTGCCGCCTTCAGTGGGCTTTAAAGGTGGCTTTTTCAAGATCTGCGCAATGTCGGAAACATAGATGCCCAATGACGGCGGGCACAATCCCTGATCATCCGCAGACCAGGTTCTTGAACCCTGCAGGGTGCCGGATTTGGGTAATTTCATCTGGATGCCGACTTGACATCCCCTTAAGATTTTTTCCACGTCAGTGTATGCGCACCCTTCTTTGCTGGAGTCCTTTTTTCGGCCCGGTATGCGCTTTTTCAGACCCGGTCCGCCCACGTAAAATTCGTAGTAGTCCGGTATGGACATAGAGCCCTGCAGGGCGGCAAGGAATTGCTGTTTGTCAGCAGACAAATTTTTTAAAAAAGGCGCTGCCATGGCGGCTGACTGTTGAATTTTGAGCCCCGCACTGTCGCCGATGGGGGAAACCCCGCCACCGTGAAACTCAAAAATCAGCGGGTCCTGACATTTGCCGTCCGGAATGGGTTTCAGGCTCGTTTTCCGTTCGTCATAGGTGTAAGACAGGGTCATAACCTCGGGTTTGTAGGTCAGAATGGGCTTTAATACCTGGCCTGCTTTATGAACGGAAGGGCTTCCTGTTGCGTCCGATTTCAGGGTCCCATTGAACTGCAGGGTGATAAGGCCCTCATATTCATGATATTCCGGCTGGGTGACATTCCAGCGGACTACAGCTCGGACGGTGACAGAAAGCCTTTCCGGTTTCCCGTTCCCCATATCAGCAGATCCGGCAGCATGGGCATCCGATGAATCGGATGAATCTTCCGATTCCGGGTCGGAATTTTCCGGCCGGGGGGCTGGATCATCAGGCGGAGAACCGCTATTTTTTTTGCCCGTGGGTGAGTCCTGTGCATGAATGTTTTGAATCCGCTGGACAAAAGCGCCTTTAGCGGGTGGAGCGCCTTTTATGGTTTTGCCCCTGTCCGGGGGGGCGGTTTGACTTTGATTTTCAGCAAGGTGTTCTTTTGAATTGGCGGTGGCAGCAGAGGGAAGCGGCTCCGTGGCGGCCTGTTTCCGTACTTGTCGAATCAGGACAATGAGCACTCGGGTTCGCCCGTTTTTCGATTCCGCTTTCAGGATAAATTTGTTGCCCTGGTAGTTCAACATGAGAATGCTTTGATTGCCAACTGACATGGGCACTGCAGACGGCCATCCCCTTTTTACCATGGCCTTCTTGTAGAAACGGGCCACCTCCTCTGGAGAAGTCTCCACCTCCAGTTCAAAACGCCCAACGCCTTTTTCTGCTCTTTCCTTTAAGATTATGGCGCCGTTGATAAGCGGAACCTCATTGCCAAGAAGGGATGGCTCATTTGATGCTATAGCTGAAGATAGAAAGCCTGGGGAAAGGTAAACCAAAGCGCTAACCACCAGACAACAAAATGTTTTTAAAAATCGGTTCATCTTATTCTCCAAAGGAACCTGTGCGCTCCGTTGTTTCTCCATTTTTGACTTCCACATTCTCAAACGTCACAACTTGCTTTGTATCCTTGATGTTGGTGACCTTGACTGTGTATAGGCCTTCTGCCAGCATTTCCGTGCGCCGCGGGTTTTGGGTCCAACTTTTAAGGACCTGCTTACCGGAGCTGTTGTAAACCTTAACCGGTGTGCTGAAGGGTTGTTCATTGAGCGTTGCAGCAATGGTTAACTTGCCGAAATTAAAGGCTGCTTCCACGGTCTGAGATTGCCCTGTTTCAACTATCACGTTCTCGAAGCTTTTTATTGAACCATCCACATAGGTTGTTACCTTGATCGTATAGGTTCCGTCAGACAAGCGAACCAAACGCTGTCCTTGAGAACCTGCAGCCCAATTTTTATAAATTTGTTTCCCGGCAGGATCATAAATTTTAAAGGGCATGCCATGGGGTTTGCCGTTCAGGGTAGGGGATACGGTTACCTCACCGTTGAAAATCGTGTTGCTTGAGGCGGTTTCCCCGTTCTTTTTCGTTACCATGTCCGCTGGAAATGAAGCGGCCATAGCCAATGATGCTGTACAAAGAACGAAAATAAGTAAATAAATGGATATAAACTTGGTAATGTTTTTCATTTCTGGTCCTTTCTTCCCAAATTGCAAGCTGAGATAATTGAGAATGGCTTGGGTGGATCATTTCACTGCGTCATGACGCCCGTTTGAAAATGATTTCTTTCGAAACCAGAAAGCTCCGTTAAAATTCAACCGTTTTTTCCATCGTCCGGCTCGATACAATTTCAATATCCCGGATCTCTTTTTTCTCCTTTGTTTTGCGGTCATAAATTTTTATGTAGTAGATACCCGGCATCAGTTTGAACTCCGCCGGTTTTTTGCGATACCATGTGTTTTGGGCGCCCATCCTTTTGTTATCGCCCTGGCGGTACACGTCCACACGGGCATCGAAGGGCTGACCATCCTTAACTGTTTTTATAAAAAGGGTTCCGCCGGCAACAAATGGCAGTTTTTTCTCCACCGTCTGTCCCGATACAACCTCAATATCCCGGGCCTCCTGCCGCTGGTGCGGTGTTACCGAACGGTCCAACACGGTCACCCGGTAGATGCCCGGCATCAGTTTGAATTCCGCCGGTTTTTTGCGATACCATGTATTTTTATCGCCCATGCGTTTGTTGTCGCTCTGGTGATAGACATCAGCCCTGGCATCGAAGGGCTGCCCCTCTCTTACGGCTGTTATTTTCAAAATACCACCGGTAACAAAGGACAGTGTTTTCTCCACTGTTTGTCCTGATACGACCTCAATATCGCGAATTTCTATCGTTTGCGTCGGCGTTACCGAACGGTCCAACACGGTCATGCGGTAGATGCCCGGCACAAGTTTAAATTCTGCCGGTTTTTCGCGATACCATGTATTTTGATTGCCCATGCTCTTGTTGTCGCTCTGGCGGTACACGTCCACACGGGCATCGAAAGGCTGATCCTCCTTAACTGTCTTGATGCACAAAATACCCGCTCCGCCAAAGGACAAGGTCTTTTCCACCGTCTGGCCGGACACGATCTCGATATCCCGGATCTCCTGCTTTTGCTTTGGTGTCACAGATCGGTCTGTCACATTCAGATAGTAGACGCCCGGCGCGAGCTTATACTCCGCCGGTTTCTGCCTGTACCATGTGTTATTGCTGCCCATGCTCTTATTGTCGCTCTGGCGGTACACGTCCACACGTGCCTCGAATGGCCGGCCCTCTTTAAGAGAGGTTATTTTCAGGTACCCGCCGGTAAAGGCCGGCGCCTCCACCACTTCCCGGGCAGCCGCTAAAAATTCCCCGGCGTTGCCGGCCGTGTAGTACTTTCCTCCACCGGCTTTGGCCATGCACTCTAATTGTTCACGTTCCTCTTCGGTGACGTCGAACCCGATGACGTGCATGACGAATTTAATGCCTTCCGCCTTGAGTTCTTTCACCAGACCGCAAGGATCCGGGTCGCAGGTCTCCTTACCATCGGAGATAAGGATAATGGTGGTTTGGTCCTCCAGGTGTTTGATGCGCTCGGCGGTCAGACGTACGGACCGGCTGATGGGCGTCTTGCCCTTAGCGTTTAACCCTTGGATCCGAGCCACGGTTTTCTCCTTGTCCAGTGGTCCCAGGGCAATCAGCTCTTCTACATCGTTGCAATCTCCCTTACGACGGTGGCCGTATGCCACCAGGCCGACAACGGCATCTATCGGAAGGTCCTGGATCAGACCGGTCAGAACCTCCTTGGCAATGGCGATCTTGGCCTTGCCCTCCACCTGTCCCCACATGGATCCCGAAGCGTCCAGAATGAACATGATATTTCCGGAAGGAGTTTTGGAAGAAACCGGTTTCGCGGACGATCGAGCAGATATAGATGCAGGTGCAGGCGTTAGGGTTGTCTTTATTGGCCGGACCTGTGTGGGTTCGGCTTTTGCACGAGATTTTACTGGGTTTGGTCCTGGCCCTTGGCCCATGTTCATTTTGGTATATCCTTCAGGAATTTCAAAAAGGGCCAAATCCACAGCGCCTTCCTGAATATTTTGGAGTTCCAGGACCGGATTTTTGTTCATCCCGAAACGTTCGTCCCGGATGATATGGTTGAGCTTTTTTGAGATCCAGACCTTGGCGGCGGGTTCCGATTTTCCGGTCTCTGTGTAGATCCGGGTTTCGCATTCGTAGCCGTTCACGGTTTCCGTGGGCCCCGGCTTTTCGGTCAAGCCTTTTCGAGTCATGGCCCATCCGATCAACGGGTTCATCATAATAGTTTTTTCGATGTCTTTTATTTCAACATACTGGTGCATCTGATCATTTAAACCCCAGGTGACCCCTGTATCGTGGTTCACAATGCTGGGAAAGGGCGGGACATTCATGGGCCCTTTGATCTTCTGAATACGATACATGTTGTCCTTGACCTGGAGCTTAAAGGTATAGTTATCCCCGGGTCCGGTAAT
>JAFDEW010000516.1 GCA_019310125.1 Deltaproteobacteria bacterium
AAAAACACCTTTATTTCCAAAAAATTGTAGAATTTCCGAAAGGTCATACTATCGTCGGGTTTTTTTTAATAAAAAGATAAAAAGGGGTGCGCCTACCATTGCGGTAATAACCCCTGCAGGCATCTCGCCCTGTTGCGGAAGAACCCTTGCCAATACATCGCAAAAAACAAGGTAGGCGCCCCCGCCAAGAACGCATGCCGGAACCAGCACCCGGTGGTCCGGCCCGAAAACCAGTCGAAGAAGATGCGGCACAACCAGTCCCACAAAACCGACAAGCCCGCAGTAAGAAACCGTTGCGCTGACCATAAATGACGTCGTCACCAGCAGGATAACCGTTACCGCCTTTATGTTTACTCCCAGGGTTTGTGCCATTTCCTTGCCCATCAGCAACAGATTCATGGAATTGGAAAACCAGAAAATCAGGATAAAGCAGGGACAAAGTATTGCAGCAAGTATTCCCACATGGCCCATATCCACCATTGAAAGGTCACCCATGAGCCAGAAAATAATATTATGAAGCCTGGAGTCCTGGGTCATAGAAACAAGAAACATGATGACCGCGGCACAGAAAGCGTTTACCATAACCCCTGAAAGAAGGAGCGCATCTTTTTTAAGAATGGTCTGTCCGGAAGACATGACCAGAATTAGCAGAAGGATGGCGATACTTCCGGCAAAGGCCATGAGGCTTACCCCGGGAAATTTTGAGAATCCCATGAGGATTCCGATGATGGCTCCGATGGCCGACCCGCCGGAAATTCCAAGGATGTATGGCTCAGCCAGGGGGTTGCGAAGCAGGGCCTGAAACACAAGACCTCCCAACACAAGACCTCCCAGTGAAAGGGCGGCGCCCACCATGGCTGCCAGCAGAACCCGTGGAAAGCGAATCTGCCAGATGATGGTATCCAGCATGGGATTGGATTCTTTTGCTTTGAGCAAGCTTTGAAAAACCACCTTGATTCCACTGGTGGTGGATCCCATGGAAATTCCCAGAAACATTGCGATAAGCAACACAAGCAAAAGAGACAAGGAAATAACCGAAAGTCGTTTTAGGAGTGATGGTGTTTTAAGTTTCACTTGGTTTCATCAAAAAGTTCGGGATGTATAAGTTTGACCAGCAACTCAAGACCGTCCACCAGCCGTGGTGTGGGGCGATCAAAAAAATTGGAGTCTTCAAGAAAAATGCGATGATCTCGAATTGCAGGCATATGGGGCCAGCGGCTCCACTCCGCCTTGACCTTCTCAAATACCGCGGCCCGGGCCATGGAGGTGATAATTAATACTTCCGGAGATAGGAAAAGAACCTGTTCCCGGCTGAACCTCGGATAGCCAACCGGTCCCTGGGCAAGGTTTTTTCCGCCCGCAAGCACGATGAGTTCATGCATAAAGGTATCGGTTCCCACAGATACAATAGGGGAAATACCAATCTGAAAAAAGACCCGGGGACGGTATCCGGCTTTTGCTACCAGTGACTTAACCTTAAGCACCCGGGACCGCATGCGTTGCACTAGAACGTCGGCCTGTTGGTTGGCATTCAGAAGGTTGCCGATTTCCAGAATGGTTTGCATGACCGTTTCCAGATTCTTAGGATCTACCGCATATACGGGTATGTTAAGAGATTCCAAACGGTTGGCAACCACCCTGGGATTTCCGTCCTTGATAGCAATACAAAGATCAGGTTTTAACGCCACTATTTTTTCCAAATTGAGCTGCACATAAGAGCCCACTTTGGGGAGGTTTACGGCAGCAGGAGGATAGTCGCTAAATAAGGTTACGCCTTTTAAAAGATGTTCCTGACCCAGAGCATAAATGATTTCCGTGATACTGGGAGCCAGGGCCACAACCCGCTGCGGGGTGTCCGGAACCGTTATTTTTCTATCCAACTGATCCGTTACGATTTTTGCATGAGATGGGGTTCCGATCCCAATAAAAAGGACTGTTGTTACTATTAAAAAGGTTGCTCTGAACTTATATCTCATAATCCCTTAGTTCCGTAGTTGTGAAATTTTGTGCTTTTTGTGGCAAAACTTTTTAAATACTGCCACTAAGGCACCAAGGCACGAAGAAAGAATAATAAATATACCTTTTGTGCCTGCCCGCCATCGGCTTCGCCTTAGGCGAGGCGGGCGGGTCTTAGTGCCTTTGTGGCAAATATTTTTGGTTCTCTCCGAGCCGGAGGCCGGCTTGTCCGGGTTAGGCTACACAAAAAAAGCGGACCGACGTCAAAAAAAAATATAGGGTCAGGGCAAACGCATTTGAATCCCAATTCAGGGAGAACGCTCCACGACGGCGTATATCTCTTTC
>JAFDEW010000517.1 GCA_019310125.1 Deltaproteobacteria bacterium
GCGCTTTCAGACGATATAATAAATCTTTTCGAAACTGACCGGCCTTCACCATTTCATCAAGATTCCGGTTGGTTGCTGCTATTACCCTGAAATTACTTTTTACCTCGTCTTTGTCGCCTACAGGGCGAAACCGTTGTTCCTGAAGTACCCGCAGGAAAATCTTTTGGACGGAAAAAGGAAGCTCGCCCACCTCGTCAAGAAACAGGGTGCCGCCGTGCGCCTGTTTGACAAGGCCGTCCTGGGCGCTTTCGGCCCCTGTAAAAGCCCCTTTAATATGCCCGAAAAGCACACTTCCCACCAGAGTTTCCGGCAGTGCCGCACAATCTACTACAACAAATCCATTATCGGAACGAGAACTGTTTTTATGAATGGCCCTTGAAAAAAGTTCTTTGCCCGTACCGGTTTCACCGATAATCAGAACATTTGTGGAACTGCTGGCAGCCTGGGCCACAAGATCGTAACACGACCTCATCCG
This sequence comes from Deltaproteobacteria bacterium, assembly GCA_019310125.1. Lineage (GTDB taxonomy): Bacteria > Desulfobacterota > Desulfobacteria > Desulfobacterales > UBA11574 > S5133MH16. Next base: position 476 of record JAFDEW010000517.1, read on the forward strand.
GGCACTGCTTCCGACAATGCTGTCCAGTTTTAAGGCCACCGTAGATTGTCGGGCCTTTTTTAGCTCCTCACGGTATTGGATGATGCGTTGCAAAGGTAGGGTGAGCGCTTTAAGTGAAACCGGTTTCTGAATGTAATCCCAGGCCCCGTACTTAACAGCGATCTCGGCGCCGTCTGCATCCCCGAAACCGGTAAGAATGATGACATCAGGGGAAGCCCGGGTTTTACGGATTTTTGGCAGGATATCCAGCCCGCTGCCGTCAGGCAATTGCACATCCAGAAGTACAATGTCGTAAGGATTGGATGTGGCTTCTTTCAGGCCGCCGGTAAGGGTATTCCTGCAGACAGCATCATGTCCCATTTGAGAAAAAAGCTTCAACAGCATCTTACATATTTTCAGGTCGTCATCAATTATCAGAATTTTAGCCATTCTCGTTACTGGTTGCTGGTTGCTGGTTGCTGGTTGATTATTTTCACTTGGTTGCAACATACTGAATGAATTTGTTAATTTCTCTTCCAAGTTTATCATTTTATTCCTTTAGCTTCATATAGATATCATCAGTGACATGCGATGTATCTTCATTGCAAGTTCATATGATAATTGATAGATCTCCAAATCACGGTAGCTTTTCTCCTTCAAGTGAAACCCGTTCAATTTGTTTAACCAGCAACGAGCAACGAGTACCCAGCAACCAGTAACCAGCAACCAGTACCCAGCAACGAGCAACCCGTAACCCGTATCAAGAATCCATCACTTCTCTGATTTTATTAGCAAGTTTACTTCTAAGCGCCGACTTCATGACATATCCACGAATGCCCATGGCCTTTGTCTTGTCCGCGCTGATTTTTTCGGAAAAGCCGGAACAAATTATAATCGGAATATCAGATTTTATTTCAATAAGTTTTCTGGCAAGCTGAATACCCGTCATATTCGGCATGGTTGTGTCGGCAATAAAAAGATCGAACTTATTAGGACCTGCTCGAAACACTTCCAAAGCTTCAATGCTGTTGGTTCGTGCGGTGACTTGACAACCTATTCGTTCCGGCATAGAATTCGTTAGGTTTCATTGCCTACTTTCGGTAATGGTTTTTTACAGTCTTATTTCTCATCATTTTACATATTAGGCAAAGATGAGTAATACGAACGATATCAATGTTTCCGTGTCTGCTTTGCCTAATATCCCTCCTTTTTCATTTCCCTCATAAAAACCGATAAAGGTAGGGTCACCCTTAATTTCGAGAGTTTTATATGCTCTGACAAAATTTTCATCTAACAGGCACACTTTTATCGCATCACCATACTTACTACACTCTCAAGGATTTCAATCTGGTTTTTATATTCATAGTCCCGGCGAATATACGCCAGCAGCACAGGTCTTTTTTTCGATAAAAATTCGGAGTCAAAATTATCCGTACCAATTGATGTGAACATCTCTTTAATCCCTTTGGGTTTATTTATCTTATAGTCGTTCACGATTAAGAGATTCGAGGTTAATGGACTTGCGATTTTTTATATTTTTGCTTTTAATTTTAGTTTTGATCTAAGCCCTCCACCTCTGGCAGCGGACAACTGGTCGTCTGTCCATTCGAATTCTTTATGATATGAGTTAGGAATAAGTATTTTATATTTATCGCCAGTTCGGCCAAGCGCTTTTTCTGCATATGCCGGTGGACAAATAAAAACGCATACTATTACAACCAGAAGAAAGGCTGTATGTATAATGGATTTTCGGATTATTCCTGACTCGTTGATCCTTTGTTCCAATTCTTCATAAGTTGGTCTGTCGGCCATCAGAATATCCTTCAGTTGCTTCAAAAACGAAAAAGGCTCATATTTTGGGTTTAAATACCATTTATGAGCCTTTATTAGTTTTTTCAAAGGCACCTTTAATTAATTTTTTTCAAAGGCACCTTTAATTGCACGATCTAACACTTGAAATGTGACTGGCTTACAAAAAAGACCATCAAAGCCCACCTCTTCGAGCTGATAAAACTCAACTTCTGTAACAAGGTCGGAAAAGGCATAAATAACAGTCTCTATGTTTCTTTAATTCGAATATACAATTCAATGCCGTCTATCGCTGGCAATCTTAAATTCATTAAAATAAGAGGAAACTCTTCCCCTTCTAATATTTCCAAAGCCTCTTTCCCATTTTTGACAAATTGAAAATCGTATCCAAGCTTTACAAGCCCCATTTTCATCACTTGTTTTATAGCTTCTTCATCGTTTACAACCAATATCTTCTTTAAGAGGGTTGTCATTTAACTCCCTTTCTTGTCAATAAATTGTCTGTGCCTGATCATTTTTATTGGAGGATCAAGCCAGGCCGGTTTTCAGCTACTTGATCTGTTGATGATACATTTGTTTTTTTGGTTTATAGCTATCGGCTATCTTTAGATGGGTTTTGTTCTACAATAAACGTGCCAAAGATTGGTGGTTTAACATACTATTTTCCGTATGTCACCAGAAAACTTTATTCTATAGGGAGTTCCGGGATTATTTTAAAACGGCATGGATTAGAAAATTATTTTAAAGAGAGGTGTT
>JAFDEW010000194.1 GCA_019310125.1 Deltaproteobacteria bacterium
TCAGAGTATGATTTACGGGAGTCGGAATTCCCAGTGCAATCCCTTCCCGAACGATAGCGCCGTTTATGAAGTCAACCTCGGTAATTCTCTCCTTTAAAACATCCTGAAGCATGGAAGCGATGTTTTCCGCCGTATCCCTGCAAACCTCCATGACCCGGGCGAAAGGGTCGGGATAAGGAAGCCGTATGTTTTTAGCACGAGCCACGGCAACCGCCTCTTTAACCGCATTTTCCATGACCCAGCGAGTTCCGTCTAACTCGGCCAGACGCCCGTTTTTAAGCCGTGTAAGCCCGCTGAGTACATTGATACCCACATTAATAATCAGTTTGCCCCAGATAAGATCAACCACATTTTTTATGGATCGGGTTTTAAACCCTGCCGTGTTAAACGCGGAAACAATTCTTTCTAAAGGGCTGTCCGGATCTTCTTCCGGTCCGATAATGGTTTCTCCCTGTCCGGCATGTCTTATTTTCCCCGGCCCTAAAAGGGTGGACCCTTGCGCCGTAATACCGCCGAACACCTTTTTCTTGCCGAATATCTCCTCCAGTATCTCGAGGTTTCCCAACCCGTTTTGCAACGTAACCACGAAGGCTTCGGGACTCAGCCAGGACTGAATCTTCTCCGCGGCTTGCTTTGTCGTATAAGATTTCACACAAATTAACACAAAGTCGGGCTGTATGGGAATCTCGTCTACTACCGCAGGCACCTTTACATTATATTCGCCGGTAACCCCTTGGACAACAATTCCCTGGTTGTTTATCTGCCGGGCTCTTTCCGGTAAATAATCTAAAAGCGTTACCTCAAAACCCGCTCTCTTTAATCCAGCGGCGAACAAACATCCCATGGCTCCGGGGCCTACCACTAAAAAATGCATAAAACGACTCCTTTTGATACCTAAAACCTGTATACAAATTTTAAAAGGATTAAATAAACATAATTATAGTATATAGTTAGCGTTTGATCATTTATTTTTCCGGTGCATCATATGGCTGAGTGCACAAATAAAAAAGTTTTTTAAATTTGTCCCCTTCGGGTTTGCCCCTTTGACCGCATTTTCTGTGTTGCAGGGTGTTTGCAGTAGTTTACTACGGCTGCACACCCTGCGCCTTGAAAATGCGGCCAAATCGACAATTGCAGATTTTAGGTGATATACTAACGGTGTATAAAAATCAGATATGGTGCAGCATCCTCTGCTTTTGCAACATCATATGAGACTTATCAACTGTTAACATAGAAAGTTAAACCGGTCAATTATTCACATGGGTTTATACAGGGCAAACGCATTTGAATCCCAATATAGTGATAACGCTCCACGACGGAGTATATCTCTTTCCAACCGACTGAAACTTGTGCTTAAGCACCCGTAAGCCCAAGCTGTGTCAGAGTTATTAAGAAAAATTGATCGCTAAATTATCCCATTGATTTTTCGAGCCATAATTTCATTCGGCTCGGGCTAACGCGTGCTAAAACCCTTCAAACAGTCAGTCGGTTTCCAAGAGAAACACTCCGTTGCTACGCTGCACTGAAATCAAATGGGTTTGCCCTGTATGTTTATGCCGTAACTGGAAAATCCGGACCGATTCTATATTAATTGTATGGTTCAATTTTTGTATCAGTTCACGGTGTAATTGAGTTAGTGGAAATTCCAAATAACAAATCTCAAATAACAAACAAATTACAATGACCGAAATTCAAAATCCCAAACAAAAATACAATAGCTTTGAACCGGTTTGGAATTTGGAGTTTGTGATTTGTTTGTGATTTGGTGCTTGAAATTTGAGATTTAATTGATTTTTGGCGCTTGTAATTTTGGGTTTCAAAAAATCTGTGAACGGTTCCCAATTTTTATGCGTCTTGACCATTTAACGCCGTTTTGATATCCACATCATAAAATTTCGCGTTTTGAAAGGAATGCTTATGCTGATTACTGAAATACTGGCACGAAATGCTCGTATGTACGGCTCTGAAACAGCACTTGTGGAAAGGGAGCCGGCAAAAAATCGTCGTAAGGAGATTACCTGGAAAGAGTTTGACGATCAGGCCAATCAAGTGGCCCAGGCTCTGATATCCAGGGGAATTACAAAAGGCGACCGGGTGGTCCATTTAATGACCAATTGTATCCAATGGCTGCCGATCTATTTTGGAATACTTCGTACGGGTGCGTGGGCGGTTCCCCTTAATTTTCGATTTGTGGCAAAAACCATCCGGCGCTGTGCCGAAACCGCCGAAGCAAAGGCCGTTATCTTTGGCCAGGAATTTATTGAACGCGTTAATTCCATAAAACAGGACTTAGACGGATTCGTAGAAACCTATATTTTTTTGGGTCCGGAGGAACTTAGACCTGACTATGCCGAATCATATCAAAAAGTTCTTACAGATCAATCTCCTATTGACCCTGACATCACAATAAAGATTACCGATGAAGCGGCTCTTTACTTTACTTCCGGTACCACCGGTACACCCAAGGCAACACTTTTAACTCATAGAAACCTTGAGTTCTCCTGCGTTGTGGAAAATCTGCATCACCATCAGACCCACCGGGATAATTTTCTTTGTATTCCTCCCCTATATCACACCGGAGCCAAGATGCACTGGTTCGGCAACTTCATTGTGGGGGCTCGGAGCGTTATCCTTAAAGGGGTCGAACCCAGGTGGATCATGGAGGCCATTTCCGAAGAACAGGTAACCGTAGTCTGGCTTCTGGTTCCTTGGGCGCTGGATATCCTTTTTGCGATCCAGAGCGGAGAATTGAAGCTCAAAGATTACCATCTGGATCAATGGCGGCTCATGCACATTGGCGCCCAGCCCGTCCCTCCCAGCCTGATTAAGGAATGGAAAAAGATTTTCCCCCATCATCAGTATGATACCAATTATGGTCTCACCGAATGTACCGGACCCGGATGTGTGCATCTGGGGATAGAAAATATGCACAAGGTCGGTTCCATAGGCTTGCCCGGTTTTGACTGGGAAATCAGAATTGTAGACAACATGTTGAATCCTGTGGCTCCGGGAGAGCCCGGCGAGTTAATGGTCAAGGGGCCCTGTGTTATGCAGGAGTACTACAAAAACCCGGAGGCTACCCAGGAGGTTTTAGTGGACGGCTGGCTGCTGACCGGCGATGTGGCCCGGAAGGACCCAGAGGGGTTTATCTGGCTGGTGGATCGGAAAAAAGATGTAATCATAACCGGGGGAGAAAACATTTATCCGGTGGAAATCGAAGACTTTCTCCAGGCCCATCACAAAATTCACGATGTGGCGGTCATCGGCCTTTCCAGCCTCCGCCTGGGAGAAATCGCCACCGCCGTGATCCAGGTAAAACCCGGACAGGAACTCACAAAGGAAGAAATCGATGATTTTTGCCAGGCACTTCCCAGGTATAAAAGACCCCGCAGAATTATTTTCGGTGATGTTCCGCGTAACCCCACCGGCAAGATAGAAAAACCAAAGCTGAGAAAACGGTATGCCGGAATGTCCGAGAGTTTTAAAATATAATGAATTTGTAACAAGTCAGAAAAGTGAGCTAAAGTTTGAAGTGACTAAAGTTAAGGTGTCGCTTCGCTCCATCTGTTCATATAAAATTTGGCAAAATTCCTAAACCCCGTAGGAATAGGCCCCGCATTCCACAGGGTAAACTTTAGGCATTTTAGATCACTTTAGATCACTTCACACTTTTTTAAGTTATGCCCTCAATCTTAGCCAAAATAGTTGTTTGGTGAACTAACCTGATTATAAGGGATAAGATCATGATACTTGAATATAAAGGTCACAGACCAAAAATCGGTAAAAATGTTTTTATTGCGCCCACAGCAATGGTTATCGGGGATGTCGAAATAAAAAACAACGCCAGTATCTGGTACGGCACTGTCTTAAGGGGGGACATGGCCCCTATAATCGTAGGAGAAAGCACCAATATTCAGGACAACTGCACGGTACACACGGATTTTGACAGACCCGCAATTATCGGAGACTATGTAACCGTGGGGCACAATGCCGTTGTTCACGGCTGCATTATAGAAGACTACTGTCTTATCGGTATTAATTCCGTTATACTGAGTCACGCAGTTATAAAGACCGGGTCTGTGGTTGCAGCCGGCTCTGTGGTTAAGCATGGGCAGGTTGTGGGGCCTTATCATCTTGTGGCCGGTACACCGGCTTCAATAAAAAAGGAACTTTCAGACGCCGAAGTGGAAAAACGCAAGAACACCGCCGAACATTATATTGAGCTTGCCCTTGAACACCAGGCAATAAAAAAAGCCGGTCAATAATCCGGCTTTTTTTATTTCATAACAATCCATGGACTGGGATCAATTAAAGATCATATTTGCCTTCCATTTCGAGAATGAATTCGCCCGGGACGTCCCCTGATGTGACCTTGAATGTACCCTTGCCCTTAACGTTATCCAGCTTTCCTGTCCCTTTATAGGTTTGCCAGGTGCCGGTGGTGAGCTTGCTTTCTCCGTCACGATTCCCTTCAAACTTGCTGTAAACCGAACCGTACTGGAAATTGGTAACCGCATAACCCTCCATGGGGCCGCTGCCTTGTATGCGGTCATGGAAGTTGACGCTGCGGCGGGAGACAAATTCACCGGCCACGCCCACTTCATAGTGAAGCGGTTCACCTTCCAATTCAACCAGCATGAGCGAATGGCCGAACTCATCATGCACATGGAGGGCTTCTCTGCGGGTAACTCGGACCTTGTATGTAGACTTTCGAATCATAATATTTCTCCTTTCACTAAATGTTATTCAGAAAATTAATACAGTTAATAAAAATTCTACCCGCTAATTTTCGAATTGTCAATATTGAAATTTTCGAAAGCCGTCTCTATTTTCAATAGCTGCCCAAAATCTTCAGATAATCTGTTTTTTCTTCAATCAACTCAAATATCGGCTTGAATGTTTCTGACTCAGCATCCGCCTCAAGGTCCACATAAAACATATATTCCCACGGTTTTCCATGGATGGGTCGTGATTCCAGCTTCACCAGGTTAACACCGTTTTCGGCGAATATTTTCAAAACCTCATAAAGGGCGCCCGGCTGGTTCCCGGTAGAAAAAATGAGTGACGATTTGTGCCGAGGCCCTTTTTCGAGTTGATCAATACCTATGACAATAAAACGGGTGTAATTTCGAGGGTTTGTCTCAATTCCTTCCTCGATGACCGCCATTCCGTACATTTCGGCAGCCTCCTTGCTTGAGATAGCTGCGTCGGCAGGATTCGCGTTTTGGCTGATCTTCCTGACAGCGCCGGCAGTGTCCTTGTCGGGAACCAGGTCCCAGTTTTCATGGCGATCGAGAAACTGTCGGCATTGCTGAAAAACCATGGGGAGAGAAAAAACC
>JAFDEW010000195.1 GCA_019310125.1 Deltaproteobacteria bacterium
TTCTTAACCGATTGATTTAAATACTTATTGATTATGGATAATAAATGAGTGGAAGTGTGAACTAATTGAAATTATGAAATAAACTACATAGTTTTTAGGTAATGAGGGTAATAGATTGGAAACTTAATTCACTTATAAGTGTACTTCTGGATAAAAAAGCTCAGCAGTAATTTCTGTGGATGATTCAACTTCCCAAATTTCATACTCAATTGCCTCATTGGTGATGAATCGGAAGACACTGTGGTCTCTAATTCAAAATCCAGAACAGTTCTAACCGGCAATTTTTTCATATAAAAATCGTCAACGCTCGAAAATATTTCAACTTCAAGGGAGCCTTTTCTTTGTTCGCCAGCCTCGATAAACTGAAAGGCAAGCCCACCTTCACTGATGTCTTTGATTTGACCCAGTTTGTTATAATCCGGCCATGCAACAGCGAATGCGCCCTCCTTGACCTTGAATCGCTTGTGTTTTCTTCTCTCGTTCAACACTTTCTTATTTTTCATGATTCGTGTCCAACTAGTCTATTTAGTGCCCGAACGAAAACTAGGATTTTTCGTTAAGATCAAGAAAGACGAAGATTTTAACCACAGGAATACGGGTAGTATTTCGAGGATTAAAATTTGAGTCTGACGCAGATATTGGCGAAAAAGACGGTTTTCGTTTAGGCACTATTTATATTATCTTGCTCAAATTTGTATCCATTCCTCTTATACCGGGTAAATATGCATCTTGTCAATCGGTCAAAAGTATTAGTTTTTCGTGTTTTTTCTAGTACTTTAGCATTAGATGATCTTTAATACTATAGAACGATATTTTTGATATTAGCATCTTTTGTAGTTGAAATGCCCGGCTGGCAAGGCACAAAACTTAAGGAATATCAGGTATATTTCGAGTTTTCTTAACGCAGCCAGTCGGGATGCATCGGCATCCAAGATGTGAAGTTAATTTTGAGTGAGCCCTTAGTGTGTCCTGAGTGAATTCCATTGATTAAAGATTTTTGACTCGAAAATGTTCCGGTCTCCATTTTTTAAAAGAAAATTCCAAGGCGTTCCAAAGCTTTTTCCACCGTCTCCTCTTGGGTAATTAAATTATCTACGGCTGCGTTTGAAAATACATAATAGGGTCCTTTACCCTCGAAACTCTGTTTAGTAATAACCACGTCGACCAAATGTTTGTTCAAGAATTCCGCAACCAAAATACCTTTTCCGTGCTCTACTTGAGTAAAGGGATTTGCAATGACTTTCTGCTCAATTGCTTTTTTATCTTTTATTCTGACAGTGATAAGCCCGAAATAAGGAGCCTCTCCAAAGTGACGGGAAATTCGCTGCTGGTTTGCGTATTGCAACGGCACGGCATAAATAAAGTTTTCTTTTTTGCTCGGTTCATAGTGAATAAGCACGCGGTCCACATTTTTTATTTGACTTTTTATATTTGTCTCGATTCGATTGGCGATAAAATGCGCTCTGTCCAGGTCATGGGTTTTCAATAAAATATCTGCTTCTATAAACTTGTAGCGCCCCGAATTTCGACCCATGAGATGTTTTACTTTCATCACTTGAGGTTCGGCAAGAACCAGCTTTTCAGCAATGCTCAGGGTCTTGTAGTCCAAAGACGCATCCAGCAGTACACGGATGCCGTCGATCATGATTTTACCGCCGCTCCAGGCAATGATGACCACGATAATGAACGCGGAGATTCTGTCCAGGTTGACGCCTGCAAAGCTTGATAATAATACGATTAACACCATGGCACTGGCAAACATATCCACGCCGATATGTTTGGCATCCGCGATTAAACTCGGCGAGTTAATGGCGATGCCGACTCGGGTTGCATATCGTGAATATCCGAAAGTAATGACGATGATGCACAGCACGCTTGCAATGGTAATCCATATGTTTTGCAACTGGACCGTCTCCCCTTTTGTGGCTTGTACAACAATTTCGTAACCCGCATACAGGATCGCAAGCGCAACCATGCAAGATACCAGGTTCTCAACCTTGTAAAGTCCGTAGGGGAATGATTTTGTTTTGCGTTTGGCGATGATCAATCCGACAAATACCGTAGAAGAGGCCACAACGTCGGATAGAGAATGAAACGCATCGGCCTTTAATGCCATGCTTCCTGAAAGACTGGAAAAAATATATTTTATCCCAAACAGAAGCAGATTTATTCCAATAGCGAAAAGGGCAACTTTTTCACCTTTTTCCATCACTTCTTCCCTGATCTTCGCAATTTATACCGTGCATGAGAAAGAGGATACCGGCAATGAAACACAAACAGTGTACGATTTCGTTGCTGATCATTCATTCCGCTTTATTTAAGGGTTTTAAGTAAAAATTCCCCACCCCTCAATTATTTTACTGTTGAAAACTCGCCGGTACTCATGTTGACCTTGAGTGCGGTCTTGAACTGGTGTTTTGCTCTGAAGCTGTCGCGCCCGGAACCATAGGCCAGCAGCACGGTATTATCCTTGTCTGTCCATATGGGACGATCCTTGGGACCTTCTGAATTCAAAGGAATGGAAAATTTAATCTCCGTAATGCCGTTCTCTTCTTTGCCGGCAATGTCGGCGATGTTCATTTGACCGCCCAATTTGGTGTCTTTTTCATGTTGGCGCTCGGTGGTTCCGTAATGATCGGAAACGTTGACGTTACCCTCTTTCACATATCCGATGATAAAATTAGCGTCTTTCATCCGTGTGCTCGGATTAAAACCAATCCCCACCCATCCCTCTGTTTTTGCGGCCAGTCGAATGTGAATGGTTTCATTCGCCAGTTTCCACTCGAACACAATATTTTCAACAGTAATCTTGTGATCGTATGCATTTGAACCGGCAAGGCACAACCCCGCACTCAAAATAACCCATAGAAGAATGATACTCGTTAACAATTTGTTTTTCATTTTTTTCTCCCATCCTGTTATCCGTTACCGTTAAAATTAATATATTTTACCCATTGCGTTTCATATAGCAAAGCATCCGGCGCTGTTTCCACAGGTTTTAAAAAATATAAACCATCGCACCCGCTCTTGTTTAGCCTTATCCGTATTGAAGTTCTCCGCCGATGAATCCTATGCCTAAGGCAATAGCAAAACAGATGACATAAAGGATCAATTTCTGTTTAATATCAACTTGCTTATTCTTTCCATAAAAAAAGGTGATACCCAGCATAATCGTCAACATCACTGCCAGGATGATTTTCGTCAAAATCAAACCATTCCATTCCCCATCGAATTTATATTGCCAGTCCATGTAGCCCAGCATCAAGGTAGGCAAAACAAAGATAAGCGCCAGTGTATAGCAATAATGCGCTGCTATGGCCAAGTCATCCTTTTTCATCACCACAGAAGCGACAGCAAATAAAAACCCGCCGATAATCATTCCCATTGGAATATGGGTCATGGCGGGATGCAGCGGATGGCTGAAACCGATCTTTTCCAACGTCTGATAAACGAGCTCAATCATTGTTGTGTTCCTTTTTTTCATATTTGGAATTAAGATGTGTTAAGCGGGCAGCCATATTATTTATTATAAACAGTGTTTGAAAAATTATCAAGCCGATCGTCGGATAGAGACTGGGTCAACGCATTCGATTTCGGTGCAGCGCAGCCAAAGTGTGTTTCTCTTGGAAACCCAAATCTTTCAAAAGCCATATTGATGACCTTATAAAAAATCAAAATTAAGGCGGCAAAGAAAAAATCCATATTAAAATCCTAATACTTACCGAATCGTTACAATCTCTACATGGAACTTTTAAATTTATGTCTTATCTTCTATTCTAAGAACACATTCGAGACCTTTGAAAAATGTTCGATTTTGCATAACTTGTGTCCATCCAGAAATGGTAGATTTTGTTTTCCGGCAAGGCCCGAGCGAGTTTTCAACCGCAGGCATAGCGCGCTATTTCGAGGATTGAAAATGAGTGAGAACGCCGCCGGGAGCCGAAAGATGCCGTTTATGGATGGACACTAACTTGAATTTAAACAATAGGAGGTATATTATGAAAGTAATTACCATATTAGCCATTGCGGTGACACTGAGTTTGTTCTTCGTTTATCAAGCAATCAGCATGGACAAAAAAATAGAAAAACCTATGATTAAACAATCTGAAAATACAAGAACCGCCGTATTTGCAGGCGGCTGTTTCTGGTGCACGGAATCCGATTTTGAAAAGGTAGACGGTGTGATTGAAGTCCTGTCCGGATACACCGGGGGTCATGATGACCACCCCACCTACAAAGAGGTCTCGGCAGGGCGAACCGGACATGTGGAGGCGGTTCAGGTAATTTACGACCCAACCCGAATTACTTATGAAGACCTTCTCGATGTGTTCTGGCGGCATGTGGACCCCACGGATCCCGGCGGACAGTTCGTGGACCGGGGCTCACAATACCGGAGCGCCATTTTCTATGCCGATGAAAAGGAACGGCAACTGGCTGAAGCGTCTAAAAAAAGATTGGCGGATTCCGGACCTTTTACCAAGCCCATAGCAACGGACATTCTCCCGTTAGGTACTTTTTATAACGCGGAAGACTATCACCAGGATTATCACAAGAGAAATCCAATCCGTTATAAATGGTACCGCTCCGGTTCGGGTCGAGACAAGTTTTTGAAAAAAACCTGGGCGGGTGTGAAAACAAACATGAAGGATGAAATGAAGAAGCCTAACTCGACTGACAAGGAAATGATGGATAAGGGCAATGCCGATATGAAAAAGAACCTAATGGACTCGAATATATCCGGTATGATGTACGATATCCCTGACAAAACGGAACTGAAGCGAAAATTAACCCCCTTACAGTTTAAAGTGACTCAGCAAGACGGCACCGAACCCCCTTTTAAAAACGCATACTGGGACAACCATGAACCCGGCATATACGTGGATATCGTCTCTGGAGAGCCCCTGTTCAGCTCCACAGACAAATTCGAATCCGGAACCGGATGGCCCAGCTTTACGAAACCCCTGGAGACTGGAAATATAATAGAAAAAAGCGATGTTTCATTTTTTACGAAACGTACGGAAGTGCGAAGCAAACATGCCGATTCACATCTGGGCCATGTGTTTAACGACGGCCCCGCACCCACGGGTCTTCGCTATTGCATCAACTCAGCGGCGTTAAAATTCATCCAGAGCAAAGATTTGGAAAAAGAAGGGTACGGAAAATATATGAACCTGTTCAAATAATTTAAGACAGATAACTACCGAACCCAGTTAGGGCGGCGGGCACTTAAACGGTAATTACACCCGAATCGAGTCAAAACTTGATTCGGGTGTTTTTCGTTAATCTGATAAAATATTTAAGAATTATTT
>JAFDEW010000196.1 GCA_019310125.1 Deltaproteobacteria bacterium
CACCACATTGACATCCCGGGTGCTGATGTTTGCTTTATTCTCAAACCATATCTGGTGAAGAAACCGGTGAAGCTGTTTTATGCTCGGGCATTTTAAAAGGATTTGCCACCGGTATCGTTTTGCGATCTTTGGAAGTGAGGCTTCAATGGGTCCCAATATTTCCACGGACTTTAAAAAAGAATGATTGTTTTTTTTCAATGTATGACAAAGATCTCCGATGGCCTGAGCACGGTGCCGGGTTTTTTCCGGGTCTTTCCCGGATATTTTAAGCTGGACCATCCTTGAAAATGGGGGATAATTCAGGCTCTTGCGGAAGCTTATCTCCTGGTTGTAAAAAGCTTCAAAGTCCTGATGTGTTGCAGATAAGATAGCGAAATGATTTGGGTTATACGTCTGAAGGATCACCCGGCCGGGTGCAGCTCCCCGCCCGGCTCTTCCGGCAACCTGGGCTAACAGTTGAAAGGTTCGTTCCCCGGCTCTAAAATCCGGGAAGTTGAGCGAGAGATCCGCGCAAATAATACCCACCAAAGTAATGTTGGGAAAATCATGGCCTTTTGCGACCATTTGAGTTCCCACCAGAATATCTATGGTCTGGTTTCTAAGACCTTTCAGGATTTTTAGAATGGAACCTTTTCGTTGGGTGGTATCTCGATCCATTCTGGTGATTCTGGCATCTGGAAAAAGAGATGTTACGGCGGCCTCCACCTTTTCGGTTCCCATACCCAACTGCAGGATTTTGCCGGAACCGCAAGACGTGCAGTGTGATGTGGACGCCCGTGTATAACCGCAGTAATGACATTTGTATGCATTGACCTTCTGATGAAGGGTAAGTGAAATATCACAATTTTTGCATCTTATGGCGTCACCACAGGCCGCGCAAACCGGATAACTGGCAAAGCCGCGCCGGTTTAGAAAAAGAAGAACCTGCTCGCCTCGATCAAGGGTTGCTTTCATTTCCCGATGAAGTTCCGGTGTGATGAAGCGCCGAATTCCCCGAGAATCTCTGCTTTTGCAGAGATCCACGACGGTGATTTCCGCAAGGGGGCGTTTTTCAATCCTGTTTTTTAATGTCACCGCCTTAAATTTTTCTGTGGTCGTATTATAGTATGATTGTATTGAGGGCGTAGCAGACCCCAGCAGGGCAACGCAATCATTAAGCTTTGCCCTCACAACGGCAAGATCCCTGGCGTTATACCGCAGGCCCCCCTCCTGCTTGTAGGAGGGGTCATGTTCTTCGTCAACGATAATAATGCCGATATTCACAAAAGGTGCAAACACGGCGGATCTTGCACCGATAGCAATCGTCGCCTCGCGGCAAGCGATGCGCATCCACTGATCATAGCGCTCTCCGGCCGAAAGACCGCTGTGAAGAACGGCAACACACTCTCCAAACCGGGCTCGGAATCGGCGTTCCATCTGGGATATAAGGGCAATCTCAGGAACAAGGACCAGAACGGAATATCCCATGCTTATGGTTGTTGCAGCAAGCTGCATATACACTTCCGTCTTGCCGCTTCCCGTGACCCCTGCCAGAAGGCAGGTTGTAAATTTCCGGCCCAAGGATTCAGTTACGGTATGGATCACGCGTTTCTGTTCTTTAGTAAGTGTGTGAACTTTGTCTGGTGCTATGGGTTCACCGAAGGGATCCCGATACACCTTTTTCTGAAAAATCGAAACATGCCCGTCCAACTCAAGAGATTTTATTAATCTTGAAGCGGAAGGAACCTGTTCTTGTAATTTTTTTACGGAGATGTCATCGCAAGTTTTGAGTATCTCAATGATTTTTTTTCTTGAATCGGAAAGCTGTTCCATGGGAATATCTGAACCGAATAATGACACATATCGCTCCATCTTGGGTTTAGTGGCCCCACCTTTGAGCTTGCGATTGCAAACAATAACCCCCCGTTTTTCCATGGAATGAATTAAGGCATTGGGGATATGCTGATTAAAGTCTTTATTAAGGTCTTTGAAGCGGCAGGGCCCGGTTTTCAGCCGGTTTAAGATCTGGTTTTCAAAAGATGCGTCAGAATGATTTAAAAGAGCATCCTCACCTTTTTCCGTAATGGCGATGGTGAAAAAGTCGTAAAGATTTAAGCCTCCGGGCAGAGCACATTTGATAACATCTCCTATAGGATGCAGGTAGTAATCAGCGGTCCATCTGAAGAACGGGATCATGGATGAAGGGAAAAGCGGGTTTTCATCAAGAATATCCAGGACAGTTTTAATCCCTTCCTGATCGACATCCTTTGCTGAGCCCAAAATATATCCGGTTACCCTGCGCCGACCGAATGGAACCAGCACCCTTTTTCCCGTGGCAACCAGTTCATGAAGAGTTTCCGGGACGCTGTAAGTATAGGTGTTGTATACGGGAAGCGCTATAGCGACTTCTATGTAAGTCAAAGATGATGCCATTTTTTAGTAAAAATTTAATTTTACCTGAAGCGGTAATATTTTAAAAAATACTAAAGTGTTACATTTTTTTCAGGTAACACCCCAGTAAATTTAGAACTCTTGAACTATGTATGTATTTTCAATTTGTTATGAAAGCTCGGTCGTAATTTCAGATGCAACAATTTGAACATCGAACATCGAACGTTCAACATCGAACGTCGAATAAGGATATCGCTTCGCTCCATTAGATTATAAAATTGAAACACCGAAGGTGTACAGTTTTCGATGTTCGACGTTGGATGTTCGACGTTGGATGTTCGATGTTGGACGTTCATTTTTTATTTCAGCTCATAGTTCAGTGTTTAATAGAAGATGTTGCATTCAGATTTACGCCAGTTCAGAAGCCCAGAAATTATGGATACGGGTCAATAGGATCATTTAATACACCAGAACTTATTGAGAAGGAACTTTTTCAGTTTATACGGGAGCAGGGTCATATAAAGCAAAACCATTTCTAATGCTCCCCCCTTTTCCCTTGACACTGAAGCCGCTTTTCTTTAAAATATTTAATGCAAACTGCCTGTGAAAATTAGATATTTTATCAAACACCTCAATTCGATCTCTATGCAGACAAAATATAGCGCTATCATCGATATTTTTCAACCCTATCAAAATAAGGGTATACAGAAACTCCTGGTCTGTTGTCAAAAACCTATTACTATCATAAAAAGCGTATAATTTGCTAAAGGAGGAACATATGCATAACATAGGAAAACGATCCATGATCTTGTTGTTAATTGCAGCCATGATCTTTATTCCGATCGGGACTTCCGCTCTTGCGCAAAGCCAAGATCTAGATAATGAGATCACCGCCGAAGCCATGGCCGCGGACCTTTTAGTTGTCAGACCCTTGGGAATCGTTGCCAGTGTGGTGGGCACCGCTGTTTTTATTGTATCCCTCCCATTTTCAGCTCTGGGAGGAAACACCAAAATCGCATGCCAGAAATTGGTCGAAGATCCTGCCAAATTTACATTTAAAAGACCACTGGGCGATTTTTAGCGTTTTAACGTGTTTTCTCATCATATCATTCTTGACGGTCTCGTAAAAAGTCCAACTTCTGCGTTGCGCTGCATTTCGTAATCATTCAACGTACGAAAAGTACGCCTCATGATTACAAAATTTGCACGCCTTGAATTTGAACTTTTTACGAAACCGTCTAAATCGGACTTTTTACGAGTTCCTCATGATTACAAAATTTGCACGCCTTGAATTTGAACTTTTTACGAAACCGTCTAAATCGGACTTTTTACGAGTTCATCATTCTTAGAACAAGGAGTGTAAATGGATATAAAACATCATGGGATTAAAAATTTAACTCAATTTGCAATGGAAGTTATCCGCAGTTCAGGTAAAGAAGCTCTTTCCTATTATGGTAAAGGAAACCCCGATGTTAAATTCGATGAAGATCTGGTGACAGAAGCGGATTCTCATCTGATGGAATTTTTTCAGAATCAGCTCAACAGTCATTTTCCCGAACATCAGGTGTTTAAAAATAATCAGGCCGGCAAAGACTATACCCATGATGAAAAGCGTTATTTGTGGATTTTTGATCCCTTGGATGGTGTTGCAAATTTTCAGGCGGGAATCCCCATCTGGGGCATTTCTCTTGCACTTATCGAGAATTTCTGGCCGGTTTTGGGTATATTTTATATGCCGGCAACGGGCGATCTTTTTTATGCACAGGCCGAACAAAAAGCTTTTCTGGGAAAAGAAGAAATCCACGTATCTGATAAAAAAACGATTAACGACGAGAGCCTTCTTTTCACCTACTCCCGGTTTCACCGCCGTTATGGATCCACATTCCCGGGTAAAATCCGGGATCTGGGATGTACGGGGGCTCACATATGCTATGTTGCCATGGGTCGCGCGGAAGCTGCCGTTATTGCGAACGAGTCGTTTCAGGATCTTGTTGCAGCCGGTATTATTCTCCAGGCGGCAGGAGGAAAAATATGCAAGATGGATGGGAGTGATTTTTTCCTTAACGAATACCTGGACGGTCAAAAGATCAATGATCACCTTCTGGTCATGGCTCCGGATATCTACTCCCAAGTTCGTAAAAGTTTACATGAAATTTCTTAGGATAGATCTAATTTTTGTTTTGGAAACTTAAGTTGTGCCCGATATGGATTTATGGATGGGACTAATTGGCGATCTTGGACAATCGAGTTAACGATTCGTCTGGTCAATTAGCCACTGGTTTGCGGCGTTTACAAGGTCCTGCTGATGAGCGCTAAAGCCGTGATTCGCACCGGGAATTTTCACTACCGTAACATGGATTCCAGGCGCTGCGCTTTTAAGGAGTCTGTCAGTCACATCAGGGTTTGCCAGGCGGTCAGCCAGGCCATGGACGATGAGAATCGGCTTGAAAATTTGGCTGATGTTTTTGTATGGGTCGGAAACTGTTTTCGGGCCCCTGAGGCTTACCACATGGTTGGCCGTGTAAAGTGCTTTACCCAGAGGTCCCAAATTGATCAGCATCCATTGGTTTCCTTTACCCCTGGCTATGAGATCCTGGGCCTGGGTGAGAACCTGGCTTGCAGCCTCTATACCGAATATGCTTATATTCCATTCGAACAAATTGCCGGGAGGGCCGGTTAAAAGCACGCCTTTAATCCTGGAATCTTTGGTTGTCGCAAAATAGTAGAGCACCCGGTTGGTGCCCATGCTGTGGCCGAAAAGGAATATGGGATTGTAGCCGAGCCGGGCCATTTCATCCACCGCCACAGCAATGTCATAACGGTTATCTTCAAATCGGTTCTTTTTAGGGCCCCGATCATGATCGCGCATATTTAGCACCAGAGTCGCAAAACCGGAATCAGACAGGGCTTCCGGGAAAAAGGACATGATGCCTGAATAAAAATTGCCGCTGTAACCATGGACCATTACCACACCGGCATTATTCCGAACCGTATGGGGTTGGCGTAAAACACCGGTTAGTGTGATCCCATCGGTAGTTTGCAATCGAACCATTTGGGTCCTGACAGTTTCATCGGCCCATGTCGGCGGATTCAGGGATATAAGGACGAGGAAAACGGCCAAAACAAAAGATTTGAGAAATCGCATGATTACCTCTTTTTTATATCAATTAGGGTATATGTAAGGTTTCTGAAAGTCTATATCCCTATAACAGG
Source organism: Deltaproteobacteria bacterium (assembly GCA_019310125.1). Classification (GTDB taxonomy): domain Bacteria; phylum Desulfobacterota; class Desulfobacteria; order Desulfobacterales; family UBA11574; genus S5133MH16. The sequence goes on from JAFDEW010000196.1 coordinate 5,584, forward strand.
GACAAATAAAGTAATTTTTTTGGGCATGGTCTCTATCCAAATTTTAGGTAAAGCCAATTATTCCACAGGAGGTGTAACATGTTTATTCATAAAACCAAAGTACAGGTTCTGTTCGGCGATACGGACCCGTATGGCGTTGTTTATTTTGTTGCCTATTTTCGTTATTTTCATCAAGGCATTGAAGAATTCTTGAGCCACATAGGGATACCACCGAAAAATTTTTTTCGCAATCAGGAAGAAAAATTCGGAATGCCCAAAGTCGCAGCGGATTGCCGTTTTTTTATACCGGCCTACTATGGTGATTTGCTTGAAATGCACACCTCGATCAAAGAAGTCAAGAAAAAGGCCATCGTTTTTCAGTTTCAATTTTACCGCCCTCCGGAGACTCGGCTGGCTGCCGAAGGGAGCGTCACCTTTGTGGCCATCGATCATGCCTGGAATGCCATACCCCTGCCGAAAATGATAGCCGAGAAAATAGAGGGACTTTAGGCGGGTCTCTTTAGATTACGTCTGGGATGATTAAAATTGTCCATAATATGGCTTTAAAAAATATCCCATATTTATTCTTTCCCGTATGCCTGGTTTCAGGTGTCAGGTGTCAGTGCCTCTGTTCATCATTCTTGACACCTGAAACCTTAAGATATGGAACAAGAACGGGATTAAAATTCCATCTGTATACACGGCGATTTTCACCACCCCAGATTACTTCACACTATCTAATGCCCCGGTCTGAAATCTACAATGCGAAATGCTACAAAGACTGTTTCAAAATTATATCCGTTCCTGAAACCGCCATAAGCATGCCCTTGCGATTTGTTGCCTTGGCTATCCGAATCCATTTTTCATTGCTCAGACCTCGCGCCAGTGTTGTAAGAAGCAGTGCGCCTTCCAGCTTTTTACTTCCTTTGAGGAACATAAACTGGCGATGGTTGGTGAAGGCAAAAAGGCTTCGGCCATTGGACAGCAGGTAGTTGTATTCACCGGGATATTCTTCAACCATTCGCTCCGTACTTTGGCACAAGGCCTGGAAGAGCGTGGGAAGTTGGGTTGTGTTCCGGTAATACCGCAACAGGTGATCCCGGAGATACTCAAAGGCTCTGGCCGAGTCGCTCACGGCTTCCTCAAGGGGGGGATTGTTGCTTTTGTAAGATTCAATGGCCGGTGCTTTTCCATTATGGGCGAATATCCAGTCGTGACCGCCGAATCTGAGGACAAAGGGATGGGCGTGACAATCGTCTATGGGGCCGCTGGTACGAAAACGGACATGGCAGATAATAATTCTGCTTTTTACCACCCGGGCTAATTTCCGGAAACTGTCGTGAACGTACCCGGAAACAAAAACACGCTTAGCCGATTTCTCTACCAGGGCATCCTGCTTCTTGAAATAGCCAATACCCCAGCCATCCATGTTTTTTTTTGCCTTGGCAGCAAAAATGGGCAAAGATTTTGGAGCTGAGAAATCTTTATTTGCAGAAAGTGCAAAAAGGTCACACATTTTGTTGACAGGATAACAGGATTAATTTGATTTCAAACATCTCCGGCATATAACACATCCGGGCCGGCAATGACCAAAAGCTCTCCAAGAGATTGCGGGTCCGGCACAATCTGTTGCCATTTGCTTTCGCTAAGACCTTCTTTGATGGAGGTGATCAACAGGATATCTCCCATACTTTCAGACTCTTTAAAAAGCATTAACTGTCTGTAATTACAAAAAGCAAAAAGCACCGATTCATTGGCCAGAAAAAAGGAGTATTCACCCGGATAGTCGGACACAAGTTTTTGAATACTGATGCGCAGCGCCATATAAAGGCTGACATAAGGGTTTTGATTATGTAGTAACACCATTTGATCTCTTAAAAATTCGAAAATTCTGGCGGTGTAGACATCGGCTGTCAGGCCAGGTTTTTCAGTGGTTCGATATTTTTCAATGTTTTTAACAACTCCAACCTGGGCAAAAAGCCAGCTATGATCCAGAAAGGAGAGTTTAAACGGATGGAGATGGTCCGTGTGGCGGCCACCACTTTTGGGGCAAGTTATATGGGAAATAATGATTCTGCTGTCGATGACCCTTGCCAGCCTCTGAAAACTTTCATGAACCTGCTCCTGGCTAAATACCTGCTCCTCCGATTTCTCCATAAACGCCTGATCGTCACGAAAAAAACCGATACCCCAGCCATTCATGTTTTGTTTGCCCTTTTCCGCAAAGATGGGCAGATACTTTTTGGGCGTATGTTGATAGCCTGCGGATATGGCGAAAATGTCACACATGATCGCCTTCCTCTTTATGATAAGACCTGCCCCACCCTATATTTTCAATAAATAGTAAAATTTTCGATACCTTTATTTAGTGATTTTTCTAATTCCCCGATACTCTATCATGAGGTGTTCGGGCTAGTTTGCCAGTCGCTTGATACAATCCTCATATCCCAAACTCTCATAGATCATATAGATCGAATTCAGCCATTTGTTGGCTTCGGGGTAAAAACAGATATCAGGGACATGTCCCTGGCTCAACTCAATAAGAAACTGGGTGAAAATGATCCATTCCATGGCTTCATCAATATTGTGCAGCACCGCCGAGTGGTAGCGGAATTCAATGGTGGAGCGATACCAGTATGAGTGGAAATTCAGGCCGTGATAACGGGTTTTGTCGTAGCGCGGATATCTGGCTGACTTTGAATCATAATGGTTTTCTGACGAGTACCAGAGTTGTTTGATTTTGTCACTCCCTTTTTCTGATTCACCATCGCAAACGTCCAAAAAGGCCTTTACATCGATTTCCATTGGTTTACAGGTTTCTGCCCTTTGTCTCTCCCCTGGAATAAGAAGGTAAAAGTGCTCCTCTATCGGGTGAACCAATCGAACGAGTTCCTGTAAGTGTTTGCAGGTAAACACCTTTGGATCTACCCCGTGATGGACATGGAAACCGCAGCTATCGTCAATATCAACGCCTTGGATATTACAGAGGAGCCGGAATGCGTTGTACGCCTGGACCAGGCCTGTGATTCCGCTTAAAATCGGGCTGGTCAGCTCGGCGCCAAATTGAGTATGTCCTTTGCCTCTGACAGAGCCGTCTTTCTCAAAATGCCAGGATTCTCTGTCAGCTCCCATGGGAATCTTGAAATCCTTATAAAGCTCCTGGATATTCCGGCCGTCTTTGGCACGGGATGAAATACAGTAGGGCTTGATGATATTGTTGTCAATCGGGGCAAGAACATAGTCCAGTCCGTAAAATTCAATCTCTATACCAAAGGGACGATCGGTAAAGTATTGCAACATGGGGAACCGGTTCATGAGTCGTAGGATAACGTTTTGAGAAACAACAAATATTAACTTTCTTCCTGTTCGATAATTCTAGCATCAACGACCAATATTCCATCCGGATAGGCAAAGACGGGATTCAGATCGATCTCGACGATTTCAGGATGGGTTTCAGCCATTTTGGCCACCGCCAGAATGCAGTCTGCAAGCGCCTGTTTATCTACCGGCGGCTGACCTCTGTAGCCCAAAAGGAGTTTATGTCCTCTGATTTGCCGGATCATTGCAAGCGCATGGTCGCGGGTTAAGGGCAGGAGACCAAGGCTTACATCCTGAAAGATTTCCACCATAATGCCCCCAAGTCCAAAGAGGATGACAGGGCCGAACTGCGGATCGCGATTCATTCCCACAATGACTTCCAGTCCGGGAGGTGCCATCTTGTTTACCAACACATTTTTTGCAGTGACCTGCGGCTGAGTGTCCCGTGTGGCTGCTAGTATTTCATGATAGGCCTTTTTCACAGCCTCAGGAGAATCAAGATTGAGGTGAACGCCTCCGATATCGCTCTTATGGAGAATCTCCGGGGAGCTGAT
>JAFDEW010000197.1 GCA_019310125.1 Deltaproteobacteria bacterium
AAATTCGGCATAGTTTTTGGAATCTCAGTTGTCGGGTGCTGGGAGCCTTGAGTCAGTTCTTTCACGCGTTTGGTGATGAAAAGATCTATCTCCTTTATGTCTACCGTGTTGTCTCTATCATAGTCAGCTTTCCCTTCAAGACCTTCAATAAGTGCCTTTGTAAATGCGCCGTGACCCCACCCCTGTCTTTCCTGACTGCTTTCTTTCCCGGTGGAGGCTGTCATTATAACTACACCGCTTTCCGCATTTACCAGTTCCCGAAGGGCGCTTGTCATATCCTCGACTCCTCTTCGTTTCCCGGTAACATCTCCACTGTGACAGGTGTCCACTAAGAAAATAACCTTGGAGGGAAGACTCGATAATACATCCTGGAAATCAAACCACTTGACGCCGGTTCTTCTAAGCTTGTCAGGATGACCGTCATATGGAAGGAAATAATAATTGCCTCTATCATCCTTTAAACCGTGACCTGCAACAAAAATGACAGACAGATCCTTTTGAGTGGACTCTTTTAAAATCCAGTCGAGTCCGTCAAGAATATCATCCTGTGTCGCTTGATGATCGGTAAGCACCCGTTTGTGAATCTTTCCATAGAGCTTTCCGGACTGGCGGGTTAGAACCGATGCGATCCCTTCTGCGTCCTTGTGTGCATAATCCAAACTGTATTCTTGCTGCTGATATTTCGAAACCCCGATGGAAAGCAGATAAAGATCTGGTTTGAAAATGTCCTGTGTTCCTGCTGCCGTACCAATGGTTTTTGTTTTCCATTTGACATTGATGATCTCAGGTTCTGACTGGGTGTGTCGGTTTGATGCAATGACAGATATCCTGTTGTCCGTCTGGGTCAAAGGAACCATAACATCTATTTCCGCCCTTAATCCGTCTATCTTTTTACTCGCCTGTGCTTTGACCCCAATCCCTCGATCTTCACCTATTTGTCTGCCGTTGACCAAAATCCAGATATCGGTGATCGGTTCATTATTTGTTGCTTTTGCCCCTGCTTTGATTCGGATACTGTTTTGTTGTACGGTAACATCTCTTTGGGCAGGAATCTGAAAAAATACCGCCGGGGGTAAAATACTGCCGATATCAGATACGGTGGTCTTTTTGATCTTTTTTTGTCGTGGTCTTTCCAGGTTGACAAGCCGGATCGCCTCTTTAATATCACCACCGGTTTCAAGATATTTTGCCACGATCTTAGGTGAGTAAAACTGTTTTGAAAACCGGGATGCCGGATAATAAAGCGCTGATCTGTTTTCACCCCGGTTGATATGCCACCCTATATATTTATCCCCGTTTAATGACGCTGTATAATATCCTTCAGGGGTCCAGGCCACCCATTCTTCATCGGTTCCCTGGAACTGAAACCAAAAACCGGCTGTCAGGGGATGCAGCTATTCCCCATACATCAACGGTGTGTCCGATAAAATCATGGATTTTTTTTCCGGTTTTCGGATTGTAAGATACAAGAACACCATTGCTTCCTCCGCTAATCAAAGTTTGTCCATTCGGGGTTATGGTCAAGCTTCTATGATCATATCCATCTGCTGATCCTCTTGTGATTTCATGAACCATGCGACCGCTTTTCATGATTTCAATGGTTTTGTGGACATCGTCATTTTTAGTTCGAATGGACCAGGGACCCACAGATTTAATCCCTCTTATGAAATCGTAGTCAGAGCTGAGCTCAGGTCCCATAGACAGCTCACAGGTTCTACTGTCTGACTTGATCTGAAAAGATTGTTTCAGAAAACCATGTGCAAACAAATTTCTACTTCCCCATTTCTTTCCCCACGCAATAGACCGACCGTCCTTTGCAAACCCCACGCTCCAGATATTATTCCCTTTTCCGACCATTTTCTGTTTAACCTGTCCTGTGGTCAAATTCCAGAGATAGATTTCTTGGTTACCCCCGCCCCCGGTTGCAGCGATCCTTCCGTCAGGAGATATGTCTGATGCAAGGACGATGTTTGTGTGTTTTGTAAAAGAGGTTATCTTTTTGCCAGATGGAATGGAAAAAACTCGACATTCATTTCCTCCACTACCAGAACCGCCGATTCCTGATATAACATATCGGCTATTCGGTGTTATGGAAATGCTCAATACAGGTCTGTTTTGACTTGCCAGCACTTTGATAAACCTTCCGGTTCTTCCGTCCCACATACGGATGGTTTTATCAGCACTTCCTGAAAGTAGGTACTTACCGTTGGGTGTAAAAGCCACTGCTTTTACGTTATCTGTATGTCTCTTAAGGGTTTTAATCAAAAAACCGGTTTTCGCGTTCCACAGTTTTAACGTATCGTCATCACTCCCTGTAACTGCCATTGAACCGTCAGGTGAAAATGCAACCGCATAGATATAGTCCGTATGACCTTTAAGTACGTGGATTGTCTTTTGAGTACGAGCATTCCAGATACGGGCGGTTTTATCACCGCTTGTAGAAATCAACCGGTTTCCATCCGGGGAGAACGCAAGCCCGTTAATTACACCCCTGTGTCCTTTGAGAAGCGCTATAACTTCGCCGGTTTGAAAGTTGATAAGACGAATATCTCCAACCTTGTCATCGTCTATGCCAAAACCATGTGCCATAAATCCCCCCACCGCCAGAAGCCGGTCATTTTGGCTAAGGGCTGCAGCATAAATCTTACCTTCTGTGCCTGATTCTATTTGGCCACGAAGCATCCGTACAACCTCACCGGTAGAGGTGTCCCACACACGTATGGTTTTATCATAAGATGCGGAAACAAGGTATCTTCCGTCTTTAGTGAATATGACATCTTTTATTAATGCTTTGTGCCCGCCGGTGTCTATGGTGAGGATCGGTTTTGCAGCAAGTAGATGTACAGGAACAAATAGGGTAATGATTAAAAGAAATGGTAACAGACGTTTCATGCGGGTCCCTCCATGGTTAAGTCCGAAATGCGAAAGTGCAAATATTGCCTTTGATGACTAATAACTCACCCACTCATATAGAAAAAATATCGAAATGGCAAGAATTGTAAATCCCACATATTGTGGTTCGCCCAAACTTAAAAAGTACATATAACTTGAGATAACATCATGAAAGTCGGGCTTGCTAAAACTTGTGATTTCTTGCCTTATTTTGTGCATCGTTTATTTCAAATTCGTTTAACGTTTAATAAATATCAATGACGAAATGCCCAAAAAACATTAATCAAGGTTTGAACCCAATCCCTGTTAACTTTTGTATAACCCATTTGAACGGAAAAAGCATTGATACGCGTCGCTGATAACCGATGTATCCCTCCCCGAACTCAGCCAGCATCTTCATTTTAATCAAGGATCAAGGTTTGAGCCCATTCATTCTTGCGCCAGAATACTTTCTCCGCGGAACGGATGTCTCGGATGCGTGCCAGCAGTTCATCGAAATAGTTCCCGCCGCCGGCCCGCTTCAGCCGGTCGTCGTCCATGGTAAACCCTTTAATAATGAACTCACGCAGTCTCTGGGTGGCCCAGATGCGAAATTGGGTGCCCCGATGGGATTTTACCCGGTAACCGACGGAAATGATGACATCGAGGTTGTAGTGCTTAGTGATGTATAGTTTTCCATCATCGGCAGTTATCCGGAAATTCCGGATAACTGATTCCGGTGTCAGCTCGCCCTCATCAAAGATGTTTTGGATATGTTCGTTGACCGTGCGCACGTTTTTCTGAAACAGTTCCGCCATCCGCTTCTGGGTAAGCCAGACGGTGTCCTCTTGTAGAAGCACTTCCAGCCGCGTCTGTCCATCCTCGGTCTGGTAGAGGAGGAATTCTGCGGGTTCGGGTTCGTTCTGCAATTTATCGCTCACCATACCGATACCTCCTTGGCAGTAAACAGTGGTTTTCATCATATGGAAGTTCGAGGACTCCTGCAGGCTGTAAAATGCGATTCCAGAAACGATGCTCTTTTTTATTTCTTTCAAACGAAAAAAACATGCCTTCTTTGACAGAATGGCTGGCGGGGTTTCCCAGAACAAGCAATAGGGAAGGGCGATCATCAGATTTAGAAGGGATAAGTTGTTCGGATTGATATTTTAACAGATCTCCTTTAAGCTCAAATAGATTTGCGTTGCACGGATCAGATTCATAAAAATCATCCCATTTTTTTTCAAATCTTTTCTTTTCAATTTTGTCGGGAAGTAATTTTTTAAGATCGATTTTGCATTAAAGTTTTACAGGATCTATTTGTCGATATGAAAGTATGGTGCCTGTCATCGTATCAGCCCTTTTGCATTTGTTTGTCAAGTTATTTACTTGTTTATGGACGTCCCGGAAGTTCCCAAATTTTTAAAAGATCGAGTATGGCAGGTATTTTGGATAGGAATAGAATTTGTAGAAGGGTGCAGCAAATGTTGACAGTATTTTTCTATAATGCACTAAAATATATTCGAATCAAGATGTTAGGATGTGCAATAAATGTTAACCATGCAACAAGTTTTGCAGGGTTTCTAAGAAGGAAAGACCTATAGGGTTGGCTGATCTGTTGAGTCGTTGCTGTACGATTTCGTGCCTGAAGATTCAATTACCGAAAAGGGAGGTGTATGACCGAAATCAAGCCTGGAATTAAAGTCATCGGACAGCTCTGGGTATTTATTTATTATTCTTTTCTTTTTTTCAATTTTCGTTTTTCCTTTGCATTCACGATCGCAGACTTTTTCATGATCTGGCTGTACGATATAGATAACAAAGGTTTTCTGTTTGCACCGATCACAAATCATTTTGGTTCCCCCTTCTTTAGCAGTTTATTCGTTATCTTTTATGTTCTGAAGGAATTTACCCTATAATATCAGCAAAAATCGTGCCGGATTAGACAAATGGAATGAATTCACTAAATTTCAGATAGTTATATCTATCGAAGGAAAATAGTCCAAAATATTCTGATATAAAAACCACAATTATTGTGTAAAGATTTACATATTAGATAATTCACGTAAGTTAGAAAAGAGGAGTAAGTCGTAGGATTGTTCAGAGGGTTTGATATTTATTTAAAAACCACAATATATGGCAGTTGGTGTCTTCAGGATTTAGTCTGCGATTTCGTACCTGAAGATTCAATTACCAAAAAATGAAGGTTTAAAAGCAAAATCATAAAAAGGGTGATGCATCGGCATGGATTATAAAAAAAAAGAATTTGACAAAGGAAATAACTTAAGACAGAAAAACAGACAATAACCCACCGATATTAATTGAAATGTCAGATTTATGTCGTACAGCTTGCCAGTATTTGGGCTACAAACAATTTAACAGGCATTGTGATATAATTAATTCAAACGCCTTATCGCTTCTCTCAGTGGTATTCTTTTTCCATTTTTGAAAGTAACTACAAAAGCCCCACCAAAACCCTTCCTTCGAAATTCGGACTGTAACGCAGATGCTGATTTTAAATCTTTTTGGTTTCCTACAGTATATTTGTAAAGGCCGCTGTCTTTATATTCCCATACATTTTTTAGCCCCTTAAATTGTGGGGAATTTGTTGCAAGACGAATGCTTGAAGAAATAATCTGGACCTTAAAAATGATCCCCTGATTTTTTGTATCTGAATCGGTGTTACCCGCATCTGAATTTATTTTTATCTTAGAAAAATCCTTATTTGACTTCTCTTGTACAACAACATCTCCTTTTATTTTGTGTTCTTCTTCTAAAGATTTCATTTTTCTGATTGTTTCGTTTAACTGTTTTCTCAATTTATAATTTTCTTTATGCTTAGATTCCAAGTTTGCTTGAAGTTCTGCAATATAATTTTTAGCGGCATCATTTTCTGCAATTGCATTGTTTAATTTGGCTTCTATTTCTTTCATGCGTTTTTTTTCTGTGTATATTTTTTCTTCAGCTCTTTTAAATTGATATCTTGCATAATAAACAGATGGGATTAAAAAAAAGGTCAATAATGTTATTATTGATATAAGGAAAAAGGATTTCCAAGGCGTTTGAAATGATCTAATGGACAAAATCAAATAATATAAGAATAGATATAAAGCAGTTATACCAACTACAACTGTAACAATTCCCATATTGGGTGCATCAGTGATGTTCTTTTGGTACTGTGAGTAATGCCATATTTTGTAATACCAAATGAGGTAAACGACTAAGCTGGATATGTATCCAGAAAGTAATAAAAATAAAGGCGTCTTTGATTTCATAACCGTATTAAGTGCTTATATTAAAAGAGTTTCTCAATTACGAGCCTCAATCTAAATTTTACGAAAAGTGAAGGTTTAAAACCGAAATTATAAAAAGTACAGATCACCTGCCACGAACACACAAATTGGTAAAGCTGAGATATCAAATGGATTTAACACAGTTTTGACCTTTTTTCAAACGAGTGATTTACTCCAACCCTAATTGAGCGAAAGTCGAGGATGCCCCAGATTCAAGGCGTCACGGGTGAAGAGCACCAGGAAAAAGTCAAGTCTTTTTTTCTTTTTTTTTAAAGACAACACTCCCCCCTTCCGATCCATGCCGGTTTTTTAAAAAAATATAAT
>JAFDEW010000198.1 GCA_019310125.1 Deltaproteobacteria bacterium
GGATCTTCATGAATTCGAGCGCATGGGGTTGGTCGTGGAGTATTTTCAGAAAAGCGAAATGTTTACAGGCTTAGAAACCTACTCCATCAGAGGGTTGCCAAGACCCACGAATGATAAATACTTTCCGGAACTAATGGATTCAGATCCCATTTATGCCGTGTGGGGTCACAGAAGATAGAAAAAATGAAAAACACGGTTTGTTAAGTAGTTCCCGAACGAAAACAAGGATTTTTCGTTAAGATCAAGGAAGAGGAAAATTTTAACCACAGGAATACTGTTAGTATTTCGAGGATTAAAATTTGAGTCTGACGAAGATATTGGCGGAAAAGACAGTTTTCGTTCAGGAACTAAGTAATAAATCGGGAAGCAGGTTACCCCCTGCTTCCCGTTGTAATAGTTATTTTAAGAACCAATATGATGTATCTAATGGATTTTGCGGTATTCTAATAGACGCCCTAAATTTTTTCGATGTTATCTTTGAGCAGGGCAATTTCAAGACCCAGACTCACACACTGCTTTCCTTCCATGCACAATTCGGCGTCCTGGTCTTGCAGAAAGTGTTTTAACTCGATCTGATCCTTTTTTAGATTTACCGTCCATGATTTTTGATCTTCATCATAATCCACATCAACATCGATGCCACATTCACCGATATCCGGGTACAATCCCCTGATTTTTTCACACAATTCTTTTTTATCATACATAACCGCACCCTCCTTTCTTTTATGCTCTTTTTATCTTAACATTCCATTACCTTATTTAACTTAACACAGGTAGAAAATAAGTCAAATCGAATTGTTTCCATTGGAGATTGCAAACGATCTAAAAGTCCCTTTAGGTCACCCTTACCCTGGAATATACGTCATCACAGAGACCCGATACGGTTCCGGCAGTTAAATAATGGTAGCCGGTGGCGGCGATCATTGCGGCATTATCGCTGCAAAGATCGATAGAGGGAACGTGAACCGTCAGCCCCTTGAGATCGGCTTCGTGTCTGACCCGTTCCCGTAACCGGTTGTTTGCGGCCACGCCGCCAACGATAGCGATATGTTCGCACCCCTTCATTATTGCAGCATGAACTACTTTAAATGATAAAACATCCACCACCGATTCCTGAAATCCGGCGGCGATATCGGGAATCTGTTCCTGATACACATCCATGTTTTTTTCAATATACCGCCTCACCGCCGTTTTCAGGCCGCTGAAACTAAAATCAAAGGTCGATTTGTCCAGAAACGGTCTTGGAAAAACAATCTTCTCGGGATCTCCTTGAGTTGCGAGCCGGTCGATAACGCCGCCGCCCGGATAGCCTAAACCGAGCATCTTGGCAACCTTGTCAAAGGCTTCTCCGGCAGCATCATCCCGGGTTTGTCCCACCACCTCGAATCCGGTGTGGGACGTAACATAGTATATGCTGGTATGACCGCCCGATGCTAAAAGCGCCACAAACGGGAAAGGGGGCGGATTTTCTTCCAGGAACAAGGAATTTATGTGACCCTCAAGATGATTGACTCCGACCCATGGAATATCCAGTGCAAAAGCAAAGGATTTGGCGAAACAGAACCCCACCAGCAATGCGCCCACCAGTCCAGGCCCCTGGGTAACCGCTATTGCGTCAAGCTGTTTTGAATCCATGCCGGAAGCCGCCAGCGCTTCAGTGACCACCGGAACAATCGCTTCCATATGTTTTCTTGAGGCAAGTTCAGGCACAACTCCGCCATAAGGATGATGAATATCGATCTGGGAGGATACAACCGAAGATAAAGTTTGGATGCCGTCCACAACCACCGCTGCAGCGGTTTCATCGCACGATGTTTCAATGCCGAGTATTATCATTGCCGCCTTATTTTTCCGGATCCGCTCCCGGGACCGGTTGTCTTCACCGCTCAGCTTTTACAGACGGTTTTCCCTTTTTGAGCGTTTCCTATCCAACTCATCAGCTTCACAAAAGGGGCTTTGATCTTTCGCAGGCGTTTCTTTTTCTCGTAATTTGCGCTTTTCATCCCGATCAGACCCACTGAACCCTCTCATCACCTTCTTTACGTTCAACCACCTCGCCGATGAAAAAAACGTTTTCCTTCATGGCGATGAGACAATCAATAATTTCCTGGGCATCTTTTTCATGAACAACGGCAATAAAACCGATACCGTTATTAAACGTACGCCTCATTTCACGCTCTGATATATTGCCGGCCTCCTTGAGATACGTGAACACGGGCGGCACATCCCAGCTATTCTTCCGCATGACAACGCTACACTGTTCCGGGATAACCCGAACAATATTACCTGTGATGCCACCGCCGGTAATATGGGCAAGTCCGAAAACCGGCAGATTCTTTATAATGCTGAGAACGGTTTGTGAATATATTTTTGTGGGGGTCAGAAGTTCTTCGCCGATGGTCTTGCCCAATTCGGGGATATGGGTGTCGATTTTCAGTTTTAAAATGTCAAAACAGATTTTGCGTACCAGCGAATACCCGTTGCTATGAAGCCCGCTTGATGAAATTCCGATGAGCTGGTCCCCAACGTGGATTCCCGACCCGTCGATAATTTTGCTGTTTTCAACAACACCTACGGTAAATCCGGCCAGATCATATTCATTATCCTTATAGAACCCCGGCATTTCGGCAGTTTCACCACCGATAAGCGCACACCCGGCCTGTGTGCAGCCCTCTCCGATCCCGGCGATCACATCAACGGCAATTTTTTCTTCCAGCTTTCCCATTGAAAGATAATCTAAAAAGAAAAGCGGTCTTGCCCCCTGCACGACGATATCATTCACACACATGGCAACCAGGTCTATGCCGATGGTATCGTGTTTTGACATCATAAAGGCGATTTTGAGCTTGGTGCCCACACCGTCGGTCGAACTTACAAGAATCGGACTTTCCATGTTGGCGATGTTGAGGGAAAACAGTCCGCCGAACCCGCCGATCTCACCAATAACACCGGATCTGGGGGTCTGCTGCGCTATTTTTTTAATCCTGTCCACAAGTTTGTCGGCTTTATCAATATCTACCCCTGCATCAGCATATGTCAGTGATTTTGTCATGTAAATCCTCTATCCGGATCAACCGAAAAAGTGCTTAAAATTCATAAAGTTATTAAAGGAAATTTATCTGTTTTATACATTCATCACCCGGGCACGAAAATCATTTTTGTAGGGAATGTTATGGGTATCCTTTGGAGATGTTTTCCGCGTATTTTGTGTTTTCATGGAAAAAATAATCCTATTCGGTTGAAAAGTCAAAACAAAATTTTTGACATAAAAAACTATGTATTGTAAATAGAAAATAATTTGGACTATTATATCCTAAACCGGACAAGCCGGAACCAAAAGGGATTGATAATTGAATATTGACAATTGACTATTTAAGGAAGTCGCTTCGCTCTATCATTTTGATATTGAAAATTATAAGAACTGGAAGAATTCCTTAACTATTCAATCTTCAATCGAAAATATTCAATTATTCACAATAAAGAAATTATACTGATTGAAAAGTTTTGCCACAATAAGCACAAAATCTACAACTAAGCGCCTAAGAGGTTATTTTTATGAGAACTTTCGCCAGACTCGATCGTCTCCCACCCTATGTATTTGCAACCGTTAACAAAATCAAAATGGATGCCCGGCATGCCGGAGAGGATATTATCGATCTGGGGATGGGAAATCCTGACATAGGAACGCCACAGCACATTGTGGATAAGCTGACAGAAGCCGCCCAGAAACCGCAAAATCACCGATATTCAGCTTCCATGGGGATCACCAAACTGAGGATGGCCATTTCCGGCTGGTATAAACGAAGATATGATGTGGATATCGATCCCGATACCGAGGCCATCGTCACCATCGGCGCCAAGGAAGGAATATCGCATCTTATCCTAGTCACCATCCGGCCCGGAGACGTAATTTTTACCCCCAACCCAACCTACCCTATCCATCCGTACTCGGCAATTATTTCCGGAGGGGATGTCAGGGGAATTCCCGTGGGTCCGGGCAACGATTTTTTCGATAACCTGATGCACGCCACCCGGCAGACCTGGCCGAGGCCCAAGGTTTTAATTATCAGTTATCCACATAATCCGACCACGGAAGTTGTTGATCTGGAATTTTTTGAGAAAATCGTGGATTATGCAAAAGAACACGATATCATGATCATTCACGACTTCGCTTATGCAGATCTGGCATTCGACGGGTATAAACCACCCAGTTTCCTTCAGGTTAAAGGGGCCAAGGATGTTGGTGTGGAATTCTTTTCACTTTCCAAGAGTTACAGCATGCCCGGCTGGCGGGTGGGGTTTTGCGTGGGCAACAGCGAAATTGTGGGCGCCCTTCGCCGCATAAAAAGTTACCTGGATTATGGTATTTTTCAGCCCATTCAGATTGCATCCATCATCGCCTTAAACGGCCCCCAGGAATGTGTCACGGAGATACGCGATATTTATAAAACACGAAGGGATGCCTTGATATCCGGCCTCAACCGAGTCGGCTGGGAGGTAGAAAGCCCCAAAGCAACCATGTTTGTATGGAGTAAAATTCCTGACCAATATATTAAAATGGGATCCGTGGAATTTTCCAAGATGCTGATTAATGAGGCCCAGGTTGCGGTGTCACCGGGTCTTGGATTTGGAGAATACGGCGATGAATATGTACGTTTTGCTCTGATAGAAAACAACATGCGCATAAACCAGGCTATAAGAGGAATACGAAAGATAATGTAACCCTATTTGAGCGAAAGTCGAGGATGCCCCATATTCAAGGCATCAAGGGCGAAGCCGTAGTCGTCTACTGCGAGCCCTTTATAACGAAGAAGATGGGGCATCATCGGCTTTCCTGAAAGGTAAACAAAATAGGATTTTTTTATCAATTTATATCTCATTTATAGAAGAGTTATAAAAATGTAGTTGGATTTTCTAAAATGTATAATAAATCAAACACATTAAATATTTTTCCTATTTTGTTTACGATCAATTAGGGTGTAACTCCTGTTCAGGAGCAAGTTGCATGAAAAAAATAAATATTGGTTTGCTCGGCTGCGGCACCATCGGCACAGGTGTTGCAAAAATTCTTATTAACAACGCGGACCTTATCCGTTCCCGGGTCGGCGCCGATTTGAACCTGAAATATGTTGCCGATGTCGACCTGGAAACCGACCGTGGCATACGATTTGATAACGGAGTCTTTATTAGCGATGCGTATAAAGTGGTGGATGACCCTGATATTGATATCATTATCGAATTGATCGGGGGAGAAGGGATTGCCAGAGAACTTATTTTAAAAGCCATCGATACGGG
>JAFDEW010000199.1 GCA_019310125.1 Deltaproteobacteria bacterium
TTTGGTAAGGCAAATTTTTAACCCTTTGGGCTTCGCTTTCAGCTACGACCCAACAGGTCGGGAAAGCCCATGATATCGTAACTCCTTCGTTGCCAAGGGTTCGCGGTAGTTTACTACAGCGTCACCCTTGGACGCCTTGGACTTACGGCATCTTGAGCTTTTGCAACGTTAGGGATAATTAAAGCTGACTAATGAATAAAAGACAATGGATTGTTTATTTGATCCGGTGTTCTGGTGAATCTTTGTATTGCGGGATAACCAATAACCTGAAAAACCGGTTGGAAGCTCATAATTCAGGCAAAGGTGCAAAATATACAAGATCTCGGAGACCTGTTGAATTAGTTGCTGCCAGTTCTGAAATGACGAAAAGCGATGCGCTTAAACTGGAATATCGGGTTAAACAAGTACCTGCCAGTAAGAAATACTTAGAACTTACAAAGGAGGAGAATAAAATGACAAGGAATCTTAAAAAGGATCTGCAGACCGTTAACAAGGAACTCGATGCACTGGTAAAGAAGACGGAAAGTCTATTAAAAGCGGTTGACAAACTTGATAAACCAAAAGCTGCAAAGAAACCAAAAGCTAAACCTGCCAAGACAAAAGCTGTGAAGAAGACATCTATAAAGAAGGTTGCTGTAAAAAAAACTGCACCTAAGAAAGCTGCACCTGCAACTGCTGCTGATACAGTCCTTACAATTATCAACAGGTCGAAAAAAGGTGTTAACTCAGAAACCCTTGTGAAAAAGACAGGGTATAATCAAAAGAAAATTTCTAATCTGGTTTATAAATTAAGAAAGCAGGGCAAAATTAAGAGTCCCGAAAAAGGAATTTATGTAAAAGCATAATTCTTAAAATTTTAGAACTATTGGGACCCTTGGTTTACATATAGAATCATTTGAGTGCAACGGAAGAGCGCGATGGTTTTTCCTGACTCTCTGTGGGTGACCACTGAATCCCAGACCTGGGTTGTTCTTCCAAGATGGACCACTTTGGCGACGCATTCTATGGTGCCTTCTCGGGCCGTGCTGAGATGATTGGATTTGAGTTCGATAGTGGTAAAGCCTGTTGCGTCTTCTGGCAGGTTGTTAATACAACCATAACCTGCGCATGTATCGGCTAAAGTGACAACGGTCCCTGCGTGCAAGTACCCATTTAGGGCAATCAGCGGTTTCCTCACGGGCAATTCCGATCTTATTTCTGAACCGCTTGCATGAGTGACGACAATGCCTAAGTGGCCAGGCAAGTATTCGGAACCATATTTATTGAAATAGTCGGGTGAGTGCATTGAGCTCCTAATATAAACAGATGGCCAAATAGTCGAAGTTAAAATGTTAATTTCCAGCAAAGAATAAAAAAAATACAAATAATTTTTTACATATTACTTGTGAATTGTCAATATTTCCAATCATACCAAGAATTGCGCCCCAGTTTCCAAAAAACGATGAAAAACAGACTCCAATGAGAGGGCATCCGGTTTTCATTGCTCAGCATGCCACTGCAGCCTGTTGCCGGAAATGTATTCAAAAATGGCATGAGATAGGAAAGGGTAGGGTGCTAAATGATGACGAGATTGAATTTGTTATGGGCCTTGTGATGGGATGATTAAATGAACAGATGGAAAATATTAGATCGTAATTCTGTGTGAGAATTGTGTGAAGAAAAACTCTCCAAAATCTGCTAAAATTGGCATAAATCAGAAAAAAATAATGTAACCATGCCAATAAGTTATAATGAATTGAGGAGGTTAGGAAACTCAGAGGTCCTGCCTGCGAATCCGTAGGTCGCAGGTTCGAATCCTGCCGGGTGCACCATGAATGATAAGGGTTTACAGGAAATAGCAACTGTAAACCCTCTTTATTTTTGGGTGATTCTCCCACATTCAGTGACCTCCGGCAAAGCCGGAGGTCACTGAATAAAACTGTCAGCTAAACCACAGTGACATTTACTGCAGAGGGACCTTTTGGGCCCTGCTCTATATCAAAGGTTACTCGGTCGCCTTCATCAAGAGTCTTGAAACCGGTAGAATTGATTCCTGAATGATGAACAAATACATCCGGACCATCTTCCTGCTCAATGAAGCCATAGCCTTTGCTGCTATTAAACCATTTTACAATCCCATCAGCCATACTGACACCCTCCTTTCAAAAAATTATCATAGTTCCAAACTGCAGGTTGCCACTTTGACAAATGGATATTTCCTTCAGAACGAAACTGTCCCGCCAATTAAGGACGGGTCTTTATTGATTGTTTAGATAATAAAATATTATTGAAAAAAGTCTCGGATATCTGCAAATTGACATTGGCTAAGAGCTGTGAGGTTGTGTTTTTAGATATCAAGAGACAACAATCTGTCAAATGATGTATTGCACCGCTTAAAGAGTCTGTCAATTCAAGTTTAGGTCGGAACAATTTATCGCCATATTATCGCGGCATCCTTTCTGAGCGGCAGTCTTTGATATTTAAATTTCGGGTAACCCACCATCATTGCTCCGAAGCTAATATTTCCTTCAGGGAATCCCAATTCTTTTTGCATTGGCGGCCAGAAGGTTGCTGCAGCATTAAAGTAACCCGCCCAACATGCCCCAAGGTCAAAAGACGAAGCAGCCAGTTCTAAATATGTTAAGGCAATAGTACAAGCGGTCGGAGCCGTTCCATCATCTTTATGCGCATAGGTAATGATAATATGTGGTGCATTTCTGCATATAGGGTCATTTCCTCCTTCCCAGAAAGCAACGACTCGATTCAGGTTCATAGCAGCAACGAGTGGAGAATCTTCTTTAATTAAATGGCGCATCCAATCAATAACAAATCCAGCCATTCGTTGGACCTCATCCCTTTCATTTATAACCAGCCATTTGACAGGTTGGCGGTTGTGTCCGGAGGGGGCAAAGCGTGCCACATTAATTAATTTTGTCAGAACCTCCTGCTCAACCTGCTTTTTCTTGTAGTTTCTTATAGACCTTCGATAGCGCATAAAGTGCTCGACCTGTTCCGGGCCAAATAACCAGTCCTCTTTTACCGGTGGGCACTCTTCCGGTTTCATAATTACATGGGACATGGCGCCGTGTGGACAAACCGCCACACAATGTCCACATTTGATACACAGTTTATCTCCGCCATGGACAAGGGTGGGGAAAGCATCTTTGTCTTTAAATTCGATGATTGCCGCCGGGCAAACTTCAGCACAAATACCATCACGCTCACATTTCTCTTGGTTTACGGTTAACAGGCTCATAATCTTTATCCCTAATATTTTTTTATTCATTGATTTTCACCCAAAGGGCAAGTCGGAGGCTTCCATCTGCTGCGTTATTAAGGGTTCGTAATAGTTCACTATGACTTCACCCTTAAATGCCTTGTTGGAGCGAAGCGGAAATCCCGCCATCGGGGCATATGAAAGCCTCGACTTGTGCGAAATTCAGGTGACAAATTTCATTTTACATTTTAATGATAAATTTAACAAGGTTTTTCATTTCATAGGGGAATCAAAAATAGCGATATTTTCCCCGAACGTCTGTTTGAAAAATTACGTTTTTACAATTTTAAAGTCAGATTTTTTTGAAAACAAAAATACATTTTTGAAATTTTAAGGGTTGCAATACGACAAAAATGTAATTCACTTATCTTTCCTCGACGTCTATATAAACATATAACTAGTTGAATTAACATATGAAAGCGGATTGTTTGATTTTACGGCATGATTGTTGCTTTTATTAATCTATAAAATGGTATTAAACATAATGAATCTGAAAAAAGCAAAAATAGATCAAAGTAATAAGCTTGTCGCTGAAGCGTTGCGAGAAAATGCAGATCATCTTGTAGCTGATTTTTTAAAAGGAAAAGAGTTCTCTTTTCTTGAGGAATATTCTCGGGTTTTGGACAATTATTTCCGAGAAAGTTTTGAAATGAGCCGCATGGGTCCCAGAATTACCCTGGGTAAGAATATTTACGCTATTATTGCTTTGGGTGGTTACGGCAGACAGGAGCAGTGTATCTATTCTGATGTTGATTTGCTTTTCCTTTTTGAAAAAAAGGTTCCGGAAGAGACCCAAGAGCTTATCCGTGAGATTATCTACCCGTTATGGGACATCGGTCTTGATGTGGGGTATGCCACCCGATCGATTAAGGAATGCGTTAATCTGGCTTTAGAAGATGTTGAAGTGTTAACATCCCTTCTGGATGCTCGTTTCATATGCGGCATGTCACCTTTATATTCGGCTCTTATGGAAAAGCTTGGTCACAGAATCACACCCAGACGATCAAACAAAATAATCACTACGCTCATAGAAAATAATCGCCAACGGCACCGGTATTTTGGAGATTCCGCTTATCTGCTTGAACCCAACCTCAAAGATGGGCAGGGCGGGTTGAGAGATTATCACACCATGCTCTGGATTGCCCGTATCAAATCGAATCTCAGACAATTTAGAGATTTCGAGTATCAAGGGTATCTGTCTCACGACGAGCTTGAGTCCTTAAGGAACTCGTTACAATTTATTTGGAATATCAGAAATCGTCTGCATCACATAAGCGGCAGGAAATGCGATCAGCTATATTTCGAACACCAGGCGTCTTTGGCTGCCGCACTGAAATTAAAAAAAGAAAACGGGCAACAACCCGTAGAAAGATTTTTGAGCGAACTCCATGGACATATGGAATTCGTAAAACAGCAGCATCTAATATTTCTTTATGATCTCGGGTATTCATCAAGTTCAAAAAGTAAAAGAAAGACAAAAAAAATTACCACGGTTAAGGGCTTAAAAGTATCCGGAGAGGGAATGCTTAATTTTGTTTCCTCAGAGGCTATCCTAAAATCTCCGGGTCTTTTGATGAAAATATTTGAAGAAAGCGCCTGTTTAAAAATCCCGTTGACCATTGAGGCCAAAAGGTTGGCCAGAGAATTTAAATATCTTATCAATGATAATTTTATATCTTCGTTAGAGAATGTTCAATCCTTTGATCAAATCTTGACTGAGCCGACCCCAACATTCAATGTGTTGAATGAAATGTTAAATACCGGCTTGTTAACCCGATATCTTCCTGAATTTAAAAACATTGAGAATCGGATTCAGTATGACGAGTATCATCTCTATCCGGTGGATCGGCATTCCCTTCGGGCGGTTCAAATTCTAAAATCATTCGGCACCAAAGAAGGCGCTCCCAAAGCCCCGCTATGCGGTAACCTTTACAAAGAACTCAAAAACCGGAGACTGTTGTTATGGGCAGCCCTGTTGCATGATATCGGCAAAGGCGCGCCGGGTGAGAGCCATTCCAAAAGCGGGGCAAAAATTGTTCGCACGGTGTTGTCCAAAAGAGGTTTTAAAGACAAGGAGATCGAAACGGTTTCCTTTCTGGTCGAAGAACACCTTGTGCTGTTTAAAACTGCAACCCGAAGGGATCTGTATGATGAGGAAACCGCCATTTTTTGCGCCAGAATAATAAAAGACGCCAGGCATCTGAAAATGCTGTATCTCTTGACCGTAGCCGATGCCATGGCTACGGGTCCTAAAGCCTGGAACGAATGGACCGAGGCACTTTTGAAAGATCTTTTTTTTAAAGTTCTGAATATTCTGGAACATGGAGAACTTGCAACCCGTGAAGCCGTCAAAGGGGTTGAGGAAAAGAAAAAAAAGGTGTTATCGTCAGGATTCGAACTCCACCCCAAACAGGAGTTAGAAACCTTGTTTAACTTCATGTCCCCGCGATACCTCCTTTATACATCGGCTGAAGATATCCTGGAGCATATCAAACTTTACCAGAATATCGGTGCGGATGATTTTGTCTGGAGAGTGGTTCAGACACCGGATTCCAACAGCCGGACGGTCACCGTCTGCGCCAAAGACCGACCGGGATTAATCTCAAAGATTGCAGGAACATTTACCCTCAACAGTCTCGATATTCTCAACGTTCAGGTCTTCACATGGCGGAATAATATTGCCCTTGACATTTTTGAAGTAAAACCCCCTCCGGACCGGATTTTTGAAGCCAAAACCTGGGAACGCGCGGCAAAGCAACTTCGATCGGCTCTGGCTGACAAATTGGATCTTACCGCAGCGATAAGCGAAAACATGAATGTGTATCGATCCGGCAAGATCCGCCCGGGGCATAGACCGCATAAAATTGTTCTGGACAACAACAGTTCGAGTTTTTTTACCATTGTTGAAGTCTTTGCTTACGACTTTCCGGGGCTGCTTTACAGCATAACGGACGCCCTGTTTAGATGCAGACTGGATGTATGGGTAGCAAAAATCTCTACCAAGGTCGACCAGGTGGTGGATGTTTTTTATGTCAGGGATTTTGACGGACAGAAGGTGGATTCTCCGGATCAGGTGGCGGCCGTCAAAGCGGAGATAGAAGATGTTTTAACTTGAGCCGAACGTAAAAGGGATTGGGTATCCACGTTAAAAAAATTTCCGCTTTGGAGCGGATTCAAACAAAAGAGGAAGAACTACCAATGAAATTATTAGGTTTTATGATTGCTGTTCTGTGTCTGTTTTTTCCGTGTTCTTCAGCGTTTGCCGCGGATGTTTTAAATACCGGGGACACGGCCTGGATGATTGTTGCCACGGCGTTGGTCATGGTGATGACCCCGGCCGGTCTGGCTCTGTTTTACGGCGGCATGTCCAGGTATAAGAACCTGTTGAATACCTATGCCATGACGTTTGTGGCCTATTGTTTGGGCAGTGTGATCTGGATGATGTGGGGCTATACTCTTGCCTTCGGACCGGATCAGGCAGGCCTGGTCGGCGGATTGGAGAATCTGTTTTTAAAGGGAATCGGTGTAAACAGTTTATCCGGGACCATACCCACTTATATTTTTGTCGTCTTTCAGATGACCTTTGCCGGAATCACTGCGGCCCTGGTGATCGGCTCCGTCGTTGACCGAATGAAATTTTCTTCATGGATTGTCTTTACGGTATTGTGGCTCACGGTTGTCTATTCCCCGATTTGTCACTGGGTATGGGGCGGGGGATGGATGTCGAAAATGGGTGCGCTCGATTTTGCCGGAGGCACCGTGGTTCACATCAATGCAGGTGTTGCCGGTTTGGTACTGGCCCTGGTCCTCGGGAAACGCGTCGGGTACGGCAAAGAGGCCATGTTTCCGTCCAGTATTTCCCTGACGGCCCTGGGTGCCGCGCTCTTGTGGTTCGGGTGGTTCGGATTCAACGCCGGCAGCCAACTGGCCGCAGACGGTGTTGCCGCTTCCGCCTTTTTGGTAACCAACACATCGGCGGCCATGGGTGCCTTGGCGTGGATGTTCACCGAGTGGCTCGTTAATAAAAAACCAACCTTATTGGGAATCGCCTCAGGGGTTGTGGCCGGACTGGTTGCCATTACGCCTGCGGCAGGATTTGTCGACATGCCGGCTTCGCTGGTTATCGGGCTGGTTGCCGG